>NZ_JAKMQZ010000010.1:0-44828 GCF_025771825.1 Campylobacter sp. IFREMER_LSEM_CL2101 | reverse complement strand
ATTCGAACCAACGGCCCCCTCCTTAAAAGGGAGATGCTCTACCGGCTGAGCTAACGAGACAATCAAAAAATGAAATTATGCCAAAAGAATATTCTTTTGTCAAGATATAATATAAAATTTTGAGCATATTTTTTAATATGCTCAAAATTTAGGCTAAATCTAAAGAAACTTTTCCATTTTTAATTTCTGCAACTTTAACTTTAATTTCATTGCCTACTTCTAACTTTTCTTTAATCTTAGAATTATGCAATAAACCATCCACGCCTTCTTTAAGTTCTACAAAAACTCCAAATTCTACAACTTTTTGAACTTTTCCTATAAATTCTTCTCCGATATCAAATTTAGGCATTTCTTTTCTATCGCGTTTTTTATTGGAACCTTTAGAATGGAGTAAATTTAATATATATTCTTTGCTTTGAGAAATTAAATCATGATTAATTCCTGCTATTTTAACTTCGCCTTTATCTCTATCTAAGTCGATATTAACTTCAAATTTTTCGATGATTTCTTTTATAGTTTTACCGCCTTGACCTATAATATCAGGGATTTTGTTTGGATC
This sequence comes from Campylobacter sp. IFREMER_LSEM_CL2101, assembly GCF_025771825.1. Lineage (NCBI taxonomy): Bacteria > Pseudomonadati > Campylobacterota > Epsilonproteobacteria > Campylobacterales > Campylobacteraceae > Campylobacter > Campylobacter sp. IFREMER_LSEM_CL2101. Next base: position 44,269 of record NZ_JAKMQZ010000010.1, on the reverse strand, counting down.
TACATTAAAGATCTCAATCTTTGGTAAAATAGCCTCATTAACAATGATATTTCTATCAGCTTCTTCCATTAGTTTTAAAATATACTCTCTAGCTTCTTTTGCTTGATACAAAGCTTCTTTTAAAACCTGTTGCTCTATACCACCAAGTTTTATATCCATCTGCAAAGCAGTGATTCCATCATAACTTCCTGCTACTTTAAAATCCATATCTCCATCGTGATCTTCAAGCCCCATGATATCGGTTAAAATAGCATATTTTTCATCTTCAAAAACAAGCCCCATTGCCACACCTGCTACTAGTTTTTCACTTTTTACTCCTGCAGCTCTTAAAGCCAAAGCACCACCACAAACAGTAGCCATAGAACTAGAACCATTACTTTCTAAAATTTCAGATACCAAACGAATGGTATGAGCATAATCTACATCCACACTAGGATGTAAAGCTCGTTTTGCTAAATTTCCATGTCCTAGCTCTCTTCTACCAGGAGCTTTTATAGGGCTAGCCTCGCCTACAGAAAACCCCGGAAAATTATAATTAACCATAAATTTTTCACAAATTGGATTTTTTTCTGTTAGCAAATCTGACATTTGCGCATCATTATCATTTCCTAAAGTTGCAACAACTAAGGCTTGGGTTTGTCCTCTAGTAAAAAGACAAGATCCATGAGCACTTGGTAAAATATTTGTTTCTATATCTATTTTCCTAACATCTTTCAAACCTCTACCATCTGCTCTTTTATTTTCATTAATAATTTGACTTCTAATAAGTTCTCTTTTACATACATGCAAAGCTTTTTCAATATCTTCAAATTTCCATTCATTTTCAATAGCCATTGTTTCGCTTTCAATTTCTTTTGCAATTTGTAAAATTTCACTTGCCCTTTCACTTTTTGCCATTTGATTAATAGCAATTTTAAGTTTTGTCATATAAGTATTTTTTATATAGTCAATAATTTGAGCATTATCTAGCTCTATTTTAAACTCAAGTTTGGAATTTTTTCTATAAGCAGCAAATGTTTTTTCATATTCATTAGAGCCACGTAAAATTGCATTACCTGCAAAATCTAAAGCTTTTAAAATATCATCTTCACTTAACTCATTCATACAATGTTTATTGTTTTGCTTATTTGCCAAAGCTCTCATTTCTATCATCAAAAGCTCGTCTTTAACACCTGCTACATAAAGATCTAGAGTGCTATTTTTTAGCTCACTGTTACTTGGATTTAAAACAAATTCATTATTTATACGACCTATTCTTACACCACAAACTGGCGCTTTAATAGGAATATCGCTTAAATATAAAGCAACACTTGCAGCATTTAAGCTCATTACTTGTAAATCTACTTCAGGATCAGCAGAAAGAACCATAACTACAATTTGGGTTGGATAAGCATAGCCTTTTGGAAAAAGAGGTCTTAAGCTTCTATCTATAATTCTTGCACTTAAAGTTTCATTATCACCTGGTTTAGTTTCTCTTTTTACATAGCCACCTGGAATTTTACCTGCTGCATAAGCTTTTTCTATATATTGCACCGTAAGAGGTAAAAAATCCTCTTCTACCATTTTTTCTTCTCTTGCTACAGTTGCTAAGACTACTGCATTTTTTTCTTGCATTAAAACTGCACCTGCTGCTTGTTTTGCCACTTTATCGGTATCAAATATTTCAAGATGATTATTGATATTTATTTCATGTCGCATGATTTTTCCTTTAAATTTTTATCATAGACAAAACCAAATAAGCTTTTTAAATTTTAAAAATTAAAACTTAAAAAGCCTGTTTTTATTTTGCCTATAAATTTATATCTAAACAACAAATTGTTTAGATATAAATTTACTTTTTTAAAGGTAAATAATATTTACTTTCTTCTAAAATATCTAAAATTTCATAGGATTGCAAAATCGTTTTATTTTTAAAATAGAACTCAATATTCACAAAATGATCAATCTTTTGCACACAATAAACCTCATCTACAAAAACACTAATATAATCATACACATCACTTGGCATTAAGGCAGTGGCATAAATAATACTATTTACTTCTTCCTTTAGCAAACTTTTAATACACGAAGAAGCAGTAATTCCGCTTTCACAGCCCTCATGTAACATTAAAATATTTTTTCCTTTTAAGTCTTTTAAAAGATTTCCTTTTCTGTAACGATATACATTTTTTAAAATTTTTTCTTCATAAGTCCTATTTGCCTCACCATAAATATAATCTAAGCTTATATCAAAAGCTTTAACTAAAGCCTCATTATAAACAAGCTCCTTTGTCTCACTAATCATAGCTATTTGACACTCATCATTATTAGGAGCTTTAATTTGTTCCGTAAATAAAAAATCATACGGAATTTCTAATTTTTGTGCTAGCGCATCAACAAAAATTATAGATTTTAAAGAAGGTGTAATAATAATATAATCTTTTAATTTATTTAGTGGTAATATATCATACAATCTAGCAAGCGCATCTTTTTCATCTTCAAAAAGCATTATATAGACCTTTCATTTTCTTCCAAAGAAAAATCATAAGAAACTCCACCCAGCGGATAAAAATTAAACATAAAATATACACCGCTTTGATCTTTAGCGCTAATCCCTCCACTAGTAAGCTTAGGTGAAATATCCTTACGATACATCAAAGAATAATTCCAACATTTTCTTTGATAGGTATAACCTACTTCCCATTTTTCAGGATCTTTGTTTAAATCAAACCATAAGCCACCAAATATTTGATAATTAGTATTTATATCATACTGAGCTTTAGTTCCTAGAAAATTATATTTTTCATTTTCATAAATTCTATAAGCATGATTTAGACTAACTTTCCACTCACCATAATCAAACAAAGCCTCACTAAATACTTTATCAAACCTATTATCTGCCCCTGAATATTCTGCTTCATTTCTCAAGCTTATATAATCATTGTAAAAATATTCTATAACATTATCAAAACCACCAAAACTACCTTCCTTGGTGAAATATTTAGCCTTCAAACTATGATATAGCTTTTTTTTACCTAAAGTATTGTAAAAATACTGATACATTGAAAAATTAAACTGCTCAGGATCATTTTTTAATTCTATAAAATCTTCAGTAATTTTACCTGATTTGGCTCCAGGTATAAAATAATTAGCACCTAAATATAAAGTGTGATAAAAATTTTCATATGGCTTAGAAAGATCTGTATATAAAGAAAAATTATGTGAATTTTGAAACAAATGTTCTTGATTTTTAGCATCTGTATTAGAATAATTAACAAAATTTGCATACACTCTTTCAGTAAAAGTAAAATTTAAAAAATCATCCATAAAACTCGTATGATAGATTAAAGGCAGATCAAAATCTAATGTTTTAGCATAAATACCTGTATGTCTATAATACCTATGAAAAGAAGCGTCTAAACTATATTGTATATAATTATCAAAAAAACCATTTAAATATCTATGATATTGAAAAGATGGATATTCTTGCATGGTATCTTTATTGCTAATTTTAGAAGTGTCTATATAATACTTTGCATAAGCACCATAATAATTATCATCATCAGATAAAAAATAATTTATTTTTGAGGTAACTAAAGAAGCTTCAGTTTTTGCACTAGAACTTAAATTCATATAATCCACATCATTTAAATAAGTAGCATCAACCCACAAGCCTTCTTGAAACTCATCGCTCAAAAGACTTTTAAACAAAGCTTCACTTGAATATTTGATTTCTAAACCATAATGTTCTTTGTTTTTTAAATTTTCCTCTCTTTTGTAGCTTGATTTTTCTCCAAAAATACCACCGCTAACTTCACCTTGAGAATAAGGACTGTCAATAAATCTTAAGGTTGAGTATAATCCATAACCTCTTTTTGTTCTAATTTGAGGCTCAAATTGAATATCTGCATTATCATCAATAACATAATAAATTGGTTGGTTGTAATACAGCCCCTCACTTTGCTTTAAAACTACCTGAGGGATTAACAAACCACTTTTTCTTTTAGTATCTACACTAAAACCAAAATAAGGTAAATACATCACAGGGGTATTTTTAACATACAATCTTGCATTATAAAGATGTAAAAAATTACTTTCTTTATTTAATTTTCCTTCATCAAAACGAATTTCCCAATCAGGATTTTCTACATTACAACTAGAAACAACTGACTTTTTAGTTGTAACAAATTTATCATTTAAATCAGCTTGATGACATTGCAACCAAACCTCTAAATCGTTATTTGAAAAAAATAAATTTTTAAAAGCTGTTGTGTTATCTTTGAGGTTAATCTTAGTATAAGTAGAATTAGTTCTTTCTTTTTGCCCTCGTAAGATATTTACATCACCAAATAATTCTAAATCTTTAGTTGTTTCATTAAATTTAGCTTCACTTGCGGTGATTAAATACAAATCAGAAACTACAACTACATTATTTTTTGCTTCTATAATATCATTTTTTTTTACAACATCTAAAGCATAAATATCTACCTTAGAAGCATACAAACTCCCTACGCAAGCTAAAGAAAGTAATATTTTACGCAAGATCTATCACCACTGTTTTTGCTGCATAGTCATGCCAAGTTTTCAAAACAATATTACTCAAAGCCCAAGCAAAACCTAAACCATACAACATATCGCTAATTTGTCTTACACCTGCCCTTAAAGCACTTTGGGTAAAATTTGGCTTATCTAGTAATTCTTGATCAATCACCATAATTTTCAAAAGCATTTTCCCTAAAGTTGCACCGTATAAATAAGTAAATAAACTATGATACGCAAACTGCAAAATCAAAATTCCACCAGCAAAGCGCATTAAAAGATTATGAATTTCATCATAAGTTTGCATAGAATTAATTTTATCAAGCAAAATAATACTTACAATAGCTAAAATTACAAAACTATCAATAATATAAGCTAAAAATCTTTTTTTAAAACTTGCTATTTTTAGCTCTTCTTTTTCTAGTTTATCAAATAATTCTTGATTTGTACTCATTTAAGAACCTGAAAAGCAATATCTTTTCTATATTGTTTTCCTTTAAAATGAACATTTTCACAAAGCATATAAGCATTTTTTTGAGCTTCCTCAATGCTTTTTCCAGTTCCCACACAAACCAATACACGACCACCACTAGCATACAATTTATCATCTTCCAAACTTACACCAGCATAAGAAATATGAGAATTTTGCGGGACATTATCTATCTCAATCAAGGCTTTTGGTGAGTCCTTGTAAGGATAATTTTTACTTGCGCAAACCACACCCACAGCAAATTCATTTTTAATTTTTATATGAGTATTAGCAAGATTTTTGTTCACACATGCTAAAAATAAATCCAAAGGATTTTCTATCAAAGGCATCAAAACCTCACACTCAGGATCACCAAAACGCACATTGTATTCTAAAACATAAGGTTTATTATTTACAACCATTAAACCTATAAACAACACTCCAACAAATTCAGCACCTTCTTCTTTCATACCTTTAAGAGTTGGCGCCACTATATCTTTTTTCACCTGCTCTAACAAATTCTCACTTGCTAAAGCACTTGGGGCATAAGCTCCCATGCCACCTGTATTAGGTCCTTTATCATTATCTAATAATCTTTTATGATCTTGTGCAGCAGGCAATAATATAAAATCATTTCCATCACAAACTGCAAATACACTTAACTCAAAGCCATCAAGATATTCTTCAATCACAACAATCTTTCCAGCTTCCCCAAAGCTTTCTCCACTTAGCATATTTTTAGTAGCTTCTAAAGCTTCTTCATGACTTTGAGCAATAATTACCCCTTTACCCGCACATAAGCCATCTGCTTTTACCACTATAGGAGGTGTTAAGGATGTGATAAATTTCTTAGCTTTTTCATAATCTGTTGTATTTAAAAATTTAGCTGTTTTAATTTTATATTTTTTTAAAAAACTCTTCATAAAAGATTTTGAAGCCTCTAACATAGCAGCAGCTTTAGTAGGCCCAAAAATAGCAATATTGTTTTCTTTAAAAAGATCTGCTATACCCTCTGCTAAAAAATTTTCGCTCCCAACTATACAAAGATCAATTTCAGATGCCTTTGCATAAGCTGTAATCACCTTAGGATCTTTCATATTAAGATTAGTTCCTATTTTAGCAGTAGCACCATTTCCTGGAGCAAAATAAAATTCTAAATTATCATTTGTTTTTTGAAGAGCCAAAGCGATAGAATACTCTCTTGCACCGCTTCCTAATATTAAAATTTTCATTATTTTCCTTAAAAGTGTTGCAAAAACCCAAATGGCCGGAGTATAAGTGTCTGACCCTCAAAAAGTCAAAGTATGCCATTAGGTGATTTTTAAAGGCTGCAGCTTCTCGCTTTTCTCAAAACTCAAACGAAGTCACAGAACACGGTAAATCACACATCACAGCTTATAATTAATGTGTTGGATCCTCTTTAATACCATATCGAACCATTTAGGCAATATAATTATAACTAAGAAAACTTAAAAATAGGGTTTAAAAAGGATTTTTATAAAATTTTAAATTTAGTTTTAGAATCTTTTTTTAAGAAATATTTCCCTTCTAAGATAACATCAGCAACAGGTGCCCATATAGTCTTTTCATCTACATAAACTATATCAAATTCAGTATTTTTCATTAATCCTTGATAATTTACTTTTTTAGGTGCATGCTTAACTACATAATAAGGATTCATTGCAAAAATTTGAATCTTCATGCTAACATACAAATCAGGATTAGAAGTAACTACTAAAAAACTCTTTTCACATTCTTTTCGAACCTTTTTAACATAAGAAAGTAATAATTGATCATTTGGGTTTAATGCATGTTTGTTTAGTCTGTTTAAATAAAGCTCAGCAAAAGAAAGCGTGCAAAAAGAAATTTCACTTGCTGTTTTAAAATAAGAGTTTTTAATACTTGTTGATTTTAAAGATTTTTTCCAAATTTCTATATCTAATTTTGTAGCACAAATATTCAAACCTTGCTTAATTTTTTCAAAAAGCTTTTCTCTTGCCATATTAAAACTATTACTAAAAATAGTAAAATTTTTTTCATAAAAAGACTTTTTCATTGCCTCTAATTTTTCTACGCTTTTTGTAAAATAGTCAGCTTCATTTTTAATTTCTATTAATTTTTGTTTTTTACTTTGTATCAACTCTTCAAATTCTTGGCGTTTTTTACCATTTTCAGATTCTAATCTTGCTTGTTTTGATTTTATATCTGTAATTAAAGTACTCATCTGACGATCTAGTGCTAATTTTCTATTTTTCCTATTATCAATCGAAGCTAAAAGTGCTTGATAATGACATTGATGAGATAAAAACACCTCATCATACAAACGCTCCATATTGATATGTTTTTGCTTATCTTTCATATCTTTATATGCCATTTCAAGGTGCACTATGATATTTTTCATTGCAGAAAAATCAGCTTGATTGATAGTATTATCCGAAAATAATAAAGTATCTAAAGCCTTATACAAAAAACGCTTCATAGCAAAAAAATCAATAATATATGGCACCTCATCTGTGTTAATGTCTTTTACTGCATTAATTGACAAGGTTTCATTATAAAAATATCTTTGAATGGCTTGTGGGATAGTTAAATTTAATGTGATTTTATCAAGATTATCATAATCTGTTTCTCTATAAAGTTCTTGAACATAGGCATCACGTCTTGTTAGTCTTAAATCTTCTAATTCATCATCACTATCTGTTTTCCAAAAATCTCTTTCTTTAATAAAATCATTATCTGTAAATTCTTGAAATTTGGAAGGTCTTAAATCAGTAATATGCTTTCCATCGGATCTAAATTCAACAAACATACCAACTGTTGGCATACTTCTTTTATCATGCCATGCATGTTTATTAAATTCAAAAAATGTTTTTGCTAGATTGATTACTGTTCCTCTTCCAGTAGCATCCACATAAACCATTATTTTTCCGTGCATATCCAAATCCTTGATCTAAAGAAAAATTCAATTCTTATTTTAACTTTGTTTTCATAAATTTACAATTATATTTTAAAATTTCAAAAAATAAACATCTTTAGGTATTTTATTTATGTTTTTATATCAATATTTTAAAAACCCAAAACAAACAGGAGCATTTTGCGCAAGCTCCAAAAAATTAAGCAAACTCATAACTTCTCATGTCCAACATGCAAAAAATATCGTTGAAATAGGGCCTGGTACGGGAAGTTTTACAAAGTATATCCTCAAACAAAAAAGCCATAATGCAAGATTTTTTGCCGTTGAAATCAACCCTCACATGGCAAAAAAATTAAAGCAAAATATAAAAAATATAGATATAGAAGTTAATTCAGCAGAATTTTTACCAAATATGTTAGAAAAAAGAGCAATCAGCAGTGTTGATTTGATTATCTCAGGAATTCCTTGGGCTTTATTAAATTCCAAAGAGCAAGATTTATTACTAAAATCTATTCATGATGCTTTAGAAGAAAACGGTTGTTTTGCAACATTTGCTTATATACTCCCAACACCAAAAGGAAGGGCTTTTAAGAAAAAACTTTTTGCTACTTTTAGCAAGGTAGAAATTTCACCTATCATTTGGCAAAATCTCCCTCCTGCTTTTGTTTATTTTTGCACTAAATAATCATTCCCATTCAATCGTTGCTGGTGGCTTACTAGAAATATCATACACTACGCGATTGATTCCTTCTACTTCATTAATAATACGGCGTGAAATATTTTCTAATAATTCATAAGGTAAATGAGAAAAAGTCGCAGTCATACCATCGCTTGCATTAACAACACGCACACAAACTGCATTATCATAGGTTCTATTATCTCCCATTACACCAACACTTTGCACGTTTAAAAGCACACAAAAAGCTTGCCATGTCTTATCATACCAACCACTGCTTTTTAATTCTTCAATCAAAATCACATCTGCTTTTCTTAAAAGCTCCAAACTAGGCTCATTTACCTCGCCCATTATACGTATAGCAAGGCCTGGTCCCGGAAAAGGATGACGATAAACTACATCTTTACTTAAACCAAGCTCCATTCCCAAAGCTCTTACCTCATCTTTAAAAATTTCCTTTAAAGGCTCGATGAGTTTTAAATTCATCTTTTCAGGTAAACCACCCACATTATGATGAGATTTTATAGTCTTACTAGCTCCTACAACCGAACTTTCAATAATATCCGTATACAAAGTCCCTTGTGCTAAATATTTTACATCTTTATGTTTTTTAGCTTCTTCTTCAAAAACTTCTATGAAGGTATTTCCTATGATTTTTCTCTTTTGCTCAGGATCTCTCACCCCCGCTAAACGACTTAAGAAAATCTCTCTAGCATCAATACTAATTAGATCAATACCCAAGGTGTGTCTAAACATATACTCAACTTGTTCTTTTTCTCCGCTTCTTAAAAGACCATTATCAACAAAAACAACTACTACTTGATCTTTTATCGCACTTGCTAGCAATGCAGCCACTACGCTACTATCCACTCCACCACTTACTGCACAAAGTACTTTATCATTTCCTACTTCTTCTTTGATTTTTTGCGCTTGAGTTTTTGCAAAAGATCCCATATTCCATACACTATCACAATTACATGCGTATTTTGCGAAATTTTTCAAGATGCTTTTTCCAAATTCACTATGTTGAACTTCAGGGTGAAATTGTAAAGCAAAAAATTTACGCTTCTCATCTCCAAATACACAAAAAGGACTATTTTCACTAGTTGCTAAAACCTCAAAACCTTGTGGTAAATTCTCAACCTTATCAGAATGGCTCATCCATACTGTTTGCTTTTTAGGTAAATTTTTAAACAAGTCACTATCATTTTGAATATCTATAGTTGCTTTGCCATATTCTTTATGACCTGCTGGGGCAACATTTGCTCCAAAATGATGTGCCATAAGTTGCATACCATAACATATTCCTAAAACTGGTATATTTAAATCAAAAACACCCTTATCGCAAAAATAAGCATCATTTGCATATACACTAGCTGGCCCACCACTTAAAATAATACCTTTAGGCTCTTTAGCTTTAATCTCATCTAAGCTCACATTAAAAGGTAAAATTTCTGCATATACACCTTGCTCTCTTAATCTTCTAGCAATGAGTTGCGTATATTGTGAACCAAAGTCCAAAACTAAAATATCTGCTTTTTTCATCTAACTCCTTTATAAATTTAACAATTGAAATTGTACATACCAAACTATAATAGATATTATATATCCAACTAAAATCGTCCATGCATATTTTAAATGAGCATTAAAAGTATAAATCCCTTTCATTTTACCCATTACTCCCACTCCAGCAGCTGAACCAAAACTAATCAAAGATCCCCCTATTCCCGCTGTAAGAGTCACTAAAAGCCATTGAGTATCATCCATACTTGGGTTTGCTTTTAATACCGCGCTCATAACCGGAACATTATCTACAATAGCAGATAAAAATCCTACTCCTATATTAATACTAGTAGCTCCAAATTTTGCATAAAGATCAGAAGCATAAGCAAGCCAACCAACAAAATGCAAGGCGCCCACAGCAGATAAAATACCAAAGAAAAATAATAAAGTATCCATCTCAATACGCGTCATATAATGAAAAATATTTAAATCTTTTTTACCTTGTTTTCTGTTGAAAAAATACATATACAAACTAAGCAATGAAAGGCCAAAAATCATACCCCACATTGCAGGTAAATCACAAATACTATGAATAAATACCGCCAAAGCTATAGTTGAAAAACCAAGTACAATAAAAACTTTACCGCCTGGTTTAATTTCTACTTTTTCTAGATTATCTTTGTGGAAATTTGGCTTAATATCAGGCACATAACGCGATAACAAATAAGCAGTAAGTAACCAACCAATAAAAGAAGCAGGAAAAAGAGCAAAAAATTCAAAAAACGTGGCTTTTTTTGCTGTCCAAACCATCAAAGTAGTAATATCACCAAATGGCGACCAAGCTCCACCAGCATTAGCTGCAACGACAATATTTATAGCACCTGGGATTAAAAATTCTTTATTATGTTTATCTATGGTTAAGAGCACAGTGGATAAAATCAAAGCGGTTGTAAGATTATCTGCAATTGGAGAGATAAAAAAAGCTAAAATACCTGTTAGCCAAAATAACTTTCTATAAGTATAACCCTTGCTTACAAGTTTGTATTTTAAAGTTTCAAAAACTGATCTTTCTATCAACGCTTCTATAAAAGTCATAGCAGCTATTAAGAAAAAAACAATTTGTGCAATTTCTAAAATAAGATGATTAACACTTTCTTCAAGTATTTGCGTATCTAAATCGTTCATTACCATATATATACCTATGATAACAAAAGATAAAGTACCTATAAACAAAGCAGGCTTAGTTTTGTTGATATGATATTTTTCTTCTGCTGCGATAAAATAATAACCTAATATAAAAATTATTAAAATACCTATACCCAAAGCACTAAAAGCCAAATTTAACTCATGAGTTTGACCTGCTAATAAAAAGCTAATACTAAAACAAAGTAAAAAAAGTATTCTACTCATATTTCACTCTCCAAAGATTGGAATTTTTTTATTTCCTTTACGCTGCCATTATTATCTTTTATTTCATAAAATGGAGCAGCTTTATAACCACATGCACTTAAAAATATTAATAAAAAAAATGTTACAATAATTAAATGGAAGTTAAAAACGAAATTAAAACAAGTCGTGATGTTATTAATATATTTGTTAATTCTGAAAAATATAAACATTATAGACCTTTAAAAGCACTTTTGCAATATAAAGAGTTTTTAAATTTGTTTAATCATAATCACCAACAAATGATTACTAAACTCTTTATAAAAAATAATACTTTGATTATTTTAGTTAAACACCACATTGCGTATATGGAGCTTAATCACGATAATACCAAAAAAATGATTAAAAGTCTCATAAAAAACTATACTTTAGCTAAACCAATGAGTAATTTTGCAAAGGTAGAAAATATAAAAATACTTAGCGATAAAAACTTTATATCTAAAAATAGTATTTTTGCTGATCATAAAAAAACTCATCTAGAGCTTTCTAATGGAAATTTTAAAAATCATTTTGAAAATCCTATTTTATATAATAAATTTGAAGAACTACGAAAGCTTATAAAAAATGCTTGAAAATGAACTCAAAACCTTGCCAAATTTACCAGGTGTGTATCAGTATTTTGATATACAAGGTAAGCTTTTATATGTAGGTAAGGCCAAGAATTTAAAAAATCGTGTTAGAAGTTATTTTAACTTCACTCCAAATCTTTGCCCAAATCCTAGCAATAGCTTAAGAATTCAAAAAATGATTAGCCAAACACATCATTTAGAATTTATCACTACAAAAAGTGAGGCCGATGCTTTAATACTAGAAAATTCTTTTATAAAGCAACTTCATCCAAAATACAATATACTATTAAGAGATGATAAAACCTACCCTTATATTTATATAGATTTAAATGAAGATTTTCCAAGATTTGAAATTACAAGAAAAATTATCAAAAAAAATAAAATAAAATATTTTGGTCCCTTTTTTAAAGGAGCAAAAGAGCTTTTAAATGCTTTGTATTTATCTTTTGAACTAAGACAAAAAAAATCTTGTAAAGAACTTTGCCTTTTTTATCAAATCAAGCGTTGTAAAGGACCATGCGAGCAAAAAATTTCCAAACAAGATTATGAAAAAATTGTCCAAAATGCTACTCAAGCTCTTTTAAATCCCTTATCTTTAACAAAAAATTTAGAAAACAAAATGCTTGAATATGCAAAAAATGAAAACTACGAAGAAGCAGCTATTATAAGGGATCAAATCAAAACAATAGAAGATTTAAGCGTAAAAATACAAATAGACCTTGCAAAATTAGAAGATTTTGATGTTTTTGCCATATATCATGAAGTAAATATACTCTCTATGGTACGTTTTGTTATAAATAATGGTAGAATAATTAGCTCAAACCATAAAGTGCTAACCCTAAATCATCAAGATGAATTTGACCTAAATGCAGTATATAAACAATACATATTAGAAAATTACACCCAAGATAGCCCAATAAATTCAACCCGAATTTATACACATGAAGAATTTGAAGATATGAACCTTTTGCAAAATTTACTTAGCGAGAGATTTTCTAGAAAATTTCATCTTAAGACTCCAAAACTTGGTGAAAAAAAAGCCTTGTGTGAACTTGCGTTGGAAAATGCAAAAATAAATATACAAAAACACTTAAAAAGTGATGATTATTTATTTTTAAAAGAATTAAAAGAATTTTTTAACTTGCAAAATTATCCCAATTATATAGAAATTTTTGACAATTCCCATATGCAAGGTGAGGCAAATGTCGGTGCTTTGGTAGCCTATAAAGATGGAAAATTTGATAAAAGTTCTTATAGACACTACCATTTATCCTATAAAAATGATTACGATCAAATGCTTCAAACTCTTAGCAAAAGAGCTATGTTGTTTGATAAAAATCCTCCGCCTGATTTATGGTTAATTGATGGAGGAGATGCTTTATTAAAACTGGCCAATGATATCATCAAAAGTTCTGGGGCAAATGTAGATATTTTAGCGATTTCTAAAGAAAAAATAGACGCAAAAGCTTATAGGGCAAAAGGAAGTGCGAAAGATAAAATTTATACCCAAGAAGGTAAAATTCAACTTTCAACTGATGATAAAAAATTACAATTTTTACAAAAATTACGCGATGAAGCACATCGCTTTGCAATTAGTTTTCATCAAAAAACAAAAAGAAAACAAGATTTGCAAAGTTCTAGGTTAATACAACTTGGAATTTCCCAAGGATATATTAAAAAATTTTTAGATTATTATGGTAGTTTTGATGAAATTAGCAAAGCTAGCTTTGATGAATTAAAATCACTTTCCAATATAAAAATAGCTAAATTAATCAAGGAAAATTCATGATATTATTTATTAGTCTTTTGACTTTAATTTTATGTTTTTTAAATTATTATTTTTTATACCCTATCAATCAAAAACTATTCTTCATTTATACTTTTATAAGTATTTTGATTTTTATCATTGCATGTGTTTATATAATCTTAAAAAATCAAAAAATCAAAAAAAATAAAATTTTAACTCAAGAAATTGAAAAATATTTTTCCTTACCAAAATCAAACTCTTTAGAAGAATTAAAAGAAAATTTAAAACTATCGTTTGATTTAATCAATAAGCAACTACAAGATCAAAAACTACAAAATCAACTTACACAAAAAGATTTTCAATATCTTATTCAAGGTTTAAATTACTTACAAACAGATAATTTATGCACACTAAAACCAATTTTACAACAATATCACCACAATAAAATTCCCATAAATGATTGTTTTGAAAATATACATGTAGGTATCATAAACGACAATGTTATTGAAAATTTTCTTTTACAATGTATATTATCAAATATAGGAATTAGTAGTGAAATTACAAAGGATTATAAAGAAAAGAAATTTAGCTTTATTATCTCGAAAGAAAAAGTTGATGATATTTTAAATTTTACTTTTACTAAAATTTGTGCTGAAGATATTATTAATTTTTTAAATGCCAATTTCACACAAGAAACTTACAAAAAAAGAAATTCTTATAATGTTTTGATTTTTAAATCTACTAGTTTTGAAAACGATCTTATTTTAAATATAACCAATCAATTTTGCCAAAACAACCAGGCTGTAAATAATTTAAGTGATTTTAAAAAAGCATTACAATTAAATTTCAAATTAATTTTAATAGATTATGAAGTTATAAAATTTGATCTTGTATATATTAGTCAAATTTTGCAAGAATATAAAATAAAAAATCCGCAAAATACCATTTTACTTTTTTCCAAAGATAGGGTTAAAAACTGTGATTTTACCAATATAATCTTAAATGATATTAACAAAAATGAATGGTTGGCATTATTAAAAAAATATATTAATCAAGCTTAGTTCTATGATTTATAGCTTTATGTAAAGATATAAAATCAACATTTTCCAAACTCACACCACTTGGGATACCTTGAGCTATTTGCGAAAAACTTAAATTTAAATCTTTTAATTTTTCTTCTATAAAAAAAACAATAGCATCAGAATTTAGGCCTTGTGTGAAAGCAAAAAATATTTCTGTGGTTTTATTATGCTCAATCATGCTTCTTAATTTTATAATGTTTTCTTCACTTGTATCATCAAGTACAAAATAAAGCCCATCATAACTTCCACTATCTTCTAAAACCAAAACATCTTTAGAATCTTGAACTATACAGATAATATTATGATTTCTTTCTATATTAGAACAAACTTCGCATAATTCATTTTCACTTAAAGCACCACATTGTGTGCATTTTTTTATCATTCTTATGGATTCTTCAATATGATAAGCAAGTTTAGAACCCAACAAAGGATCTTTTATACAAACATGATATGCAAGCCTTAAAGCAGATTTCTTTCCTATGGTAGGCAATGCAGAAAAAGCAGCTACTAACTCATTAAATTTTTCTAAGCCTTTCAAAATTATTTCAACCTTGAAAAAACAATTTTAAAAGTATGATAACCATCTTCATAACTATAGGTTAGATTATAACCATGAAGATTGCAAATATTATTAATAATATAAAGTCCTAACCCCATTCCTTCTACTTGGGTATTATGCTCTCTTACAAAAGGTTTTAAATAATAATCAAAAGTTTTTTTAAGTTGAATTCCCTTATTTCTAACAATAATATAATCTCCAGAACATATAATCTCGCAAGCTTTATCAACTGAGTATTTAATAGCATTATCAATTAAATTTTTAAGCATTAAAGAAAAGAGTTCTAGATCAGCAACTATCATAGTATCCTCTTTATAAGTAATCTTTACTTTTTGATAAAAATCATCCCTCATTAAATAATCTTCAGCCTGCTCTAAAATCAAACTCAGATGATAAGTTTGCAAATTAAGCTGACAATTTCTTGATAAAACTTTTTCAATTTTTCCAAATTCATCTATTAATAATTCAAGTCTTTCAAAAATCGCCACTAAACGATCTTTTTGCTTTTGATTATCTAGCATTTCACAAACTATTCTACCTTTTCCAATAGGTGTTTTAAGCTCATGCATAATCATTCTTAAGAAAAACTGTCTTGATTTTACAAGTTCTTGAATTTTATTGATAGCATGATCAAATTCAAAAGAAATTTCAGAAATTTCATCATTAATCTGAGAGTATTCAGATAAAGGTTCAATTTTACCTGCGCTAATATTTTTAATTTTCTTTTTTAAAATTTTTAAAGGCATTAAAGATCTTAATACTGAAAAATATAAAAATATAATCAAAATCAAGCTAAAAAAGAAACTCAATAAAAATAAATACTCAAGACGCGCAGAAGCGTTTAACTCATAAAGATGTTTTGTATTAAGTTGCTCTACATAGAAAAAAATTTGATTATGATAAATAATAGAAGAAAAGCTTCCATACAAGGAATTAACCCTAAGTACTTTTTCACCTTTGGCAACAATATGTTTTATATTACGCTCATTTTCAACTAATTTAAAAGATTTAGAAAGAAGATACTCATGTATTGAAAAACCTTCTTTTCTTTCTAAATTATATATTATCTTTTCTACAATTTCTTTTTGTCTGCTTTGCTCATTGGTTAAATAAGAATCTATCTGAACCTTACCTAAAAGCACAAACAAGGCACAAACAAATAAAAATGCTGTTGCAAAAAGGACCGTGATCTTAAGGTTAATAGTTACTTTCATCCTATTAATTTGTATCCTATTCCTCTAACTGAGAAAATGTGTTTTGGTGCTTTTGAACTATCGCCAATCTTAGTTCTAAGCCTACCAATAATTACATCTAAACTCTTAGAATCTTTATCTTTTAAACTCTTACAGTGATATACAAGTTGTTCTCTGCTAACTGAAAATCCATGTTGTCTTATCATATAACTTAAAATTTCATACTCAGCAGGTGTTAAAACTAAAACTTCATCATTGTAACTAATCTCATGTCTTTTTTCATCAATTTTAAATGCTGAATTGATGATTTTCTCAGGAGTTTCATTTACGCGTTTTGAACGACGAATCAAACTCATAATTCTTGCATGCATTTCTTTTGGATCATAAGGTTTTGGTAGATAATCATCCGCACCTATTTGAAGTCCTACAATTTTATCACTCAAATCACTTCTAGCTGAAGAAATAATAATAGGAATACTATATTTTTCCCTTATTTCACGACAAACTTCAAGACCATCAAGTCCAGGTAAAGTTAAATCAAGAATTAAACAATCATAGTTTTTTATACCAGCACTCATTCCTAAATACGGATCTTCATAATTAGTAACTTTTATATTAAACTGGGCCAAATATTCTGCCAAAAACTCTGCAAAATCTGGATCATCTTCGATCATTAAAACATTAATCATCTCTACCCCTTTAGTGAAAATATGTTACAAACTTAATATTATAACACATAATTTAACTATTCATTTATTTTTTTGCTAAAATTACAATATTAATTTTTCAAGAGAGGAAAAAAGTGGAACTTAACTATTATGAAATACTAGAAATTTCTCAAACATCAGACAAAGAAACCATAAAAAAAGCTTATAGAAAAATGGCGTTAAAATATCATCCTGATAGAAACCAAGGAGATAAAGAAGCTGAAGAAAAATTTAAACTTGTCAACGAAGCTTATGAAGTTCTTAGCAATGATGAAAAAAGAAGCATATATGATAGATATGGAAAAGAAGGGCTTAAAGGACAAACAGGTGGATTTAATGGCTTTGGTGATGTTGATTTAGGAGATATATTTTCAAGCTTTTTTGGAGATAATTTTGGTTTTGGAGGCTCAGCACGCAAAAAGGAAAAAGGAAATAAATATCCTCACGATTTAAAAATAGCGACAAAAATTAGCCTTAAAGAAGCTGTTTTTGGTTGCAAAAAAACAATCGATTTTACCTATAAAAGCTTTTGTAAATCCTGCAAAGGAAGTGGCTCGGAAAATGGAAAATTAGATACTTGTCCTCATTGTGGAGGAAAAGGGCAAGTTGGTGTTAGACAAGGTTTTATGACCTTTGTGCAAACTTGTGATCATTGTAAAGGTAGCGGTCAGATTATCAAAGATAAATGTAAAACATGCCATGGTAATGGTTATGAAGAAATTAAAGATCGTATAGAGCTTGATATACCAGAAGGTATAGATAGTGGCATGAGTCTTAGAGTACAAAACAAAGCTAATGAGCTTCCAAATTCTTCTCAAAGAGGTGATTTGTATATCAAAATTATCGTAGAAGATGATGATAAATTTATCAGACATGATGATGATATCTATACCATAGTACCTGTATTTTTTACCCAAGCTGCTCTAGGAAAGACTATTAAGGTTTCTACCATAAGGGGAGAGGCTGATCTTAAACTTCCAGTAGGTGCAAAAGATAAACAAAAATTTGAATTAGCTAATGAAGGTGTTAAAAATATTCATAATGGAAAATTAGGCTCACATATTGTACAAATTGAAATAAAATTTCCAAAAACACTTACTGATGAACAAAAAAATCTACTATTACAACTTGAAAAAAGCTTTGGCTTAGCAGATGAAGAAGCTTTTATAGAACAAGAAAGCTTGTTTGATAAAATCAAATCTTGGTTTAGTCACTAAGGAAGTTTTAAAGCCATCTCCATGGCTTTATAAATTTCCTCTGTTTTTTGACACTCTAAAAATAACTCAAAAGCAAAAACACCTTGCCATAAAAGCATTTGTGTGCCATCTTTTATTGTCAAGTCATTTTCTCTTGCTAAATTTAAAAAAGGTGTATTTTTACCATAAATCACATCAAATGCATATTTGGCATTTAGAAAAAAACCTTTTAAAATCTCTTCTTGACAAGGTAATTTTTCATCATTTAAACCTGCACTAGTTGTATTAATAATCAAATCAAATTTTTTACTTAAATCAAGTTGAGCATATAAAAAACATGGGTAATCGGTTAAATTTTCAAATCTAGCACTAGAGCGATTTGCTATTGTAACTTCAATTTTTATAGATTTTAAAGCATAAGCTAAAGCTTTAGCCGTACCCCCAGCACCCAAAATCAAAGCATTTTTAATAAGAGAAAAATCTTCAATCGCTTTTAAAAATCCTAGATAATCTGTATTATAAGCATAAATTTTGTTATTTTTATTTAACAAAGTATTAGCAGAGCCTATATGCATAACACTTTCATCTTTAAAATCAGCTATTTCACAAGCTACTTCTTTAAAAGGTATGGTGATATTAGTACCATCTAATTTTTGAACAATTTCTTTTAATTTTGTTTTATCTTTTAGATGATATCTTGTATAAACTGCGTCTTTTTTGAGAGCTTGCAAGGCATTATTATGCATTCTTGGAGATTTAGAATGCATAATAGGATCGCCTATAACTGCAAAAGTTTTCATTTTACTCTAAATGTAAAAGCACCTTTTGCGATTTTAGAACGTACTTTTTCTAACTCAGCCTTTAATTCACTTTCTTTATAAGGTCCAACTAAAACTTTTGTTAGCTCTTTACCATTTACTGTTGTTTTATAAATTTTATAATCATATCCATTTTCTTTAAGTATATTTAATTCTCTTGATTTAGGATCTAAACTATTTAAAGAAAAAACTTGAATATAAGCACCTGCAGGAAGTTGCGTTTGAACATTTGGGGTTTTTATACTCTCAAACAATTCATTTGTATTACTTTGCTCTGGAGCTTTTGGTTTTTCAACTACATTATTTTTTGGTTTTTCAGAAGGTTTTTGAATTGGTTTTTCTATGGATTTTTCTACAGGCTTAATCTCTTCTTGTTTTTCTTCCACCTTAGCTGGCTCTTCTTTTGATTCTACTGTAGTAATTTGATCTAACACACTATTGCTTGGAACTTCTTGCTTTTCCTCTATAGTAGTATTTGTATCATTCAAAGAGCTTTCTTCTTTTAATTTTCTAGCTAAAGCTTCAAATTCATCTTCTTCTTTAGTACTATCTGTAATAGGTAAAGAATTAAAGTTATTTCCATAAGTAGCTTGCTCTTGCGGCTCTGATGGCATTTGTAATGTTTTTTCTTCACCTGGATCATTGATTAGTTTCATTGCTATCATAACAACTAAAAATACAATGATTAAAATAATTGATCTAAGCAAAATTTTTTTAAGCTTTTCGCTTTTATTGTTTTTTTGCAAAATAATATCATCAAATTCATTTTTGTTATTTTCTTCCATTTTTCATCCTTTCAAGAAATTACATGTGTTTAGACCAAGAGGCACCACGCTCTTTTTGATAAACTTCATAAGGCAAGGTTAATATATTAAATTCTCTAGGTATATCCATACTAGGAAAAACCTTCCATTCTACTGGCATCTTTTGAGAAAAAAGCAAAGATAATTTTGAGCCCAAAGAGCAAGCCTCGTTAAAGGTTGTATGTCCTTTATGAATATACAAATGCAAGTGATTATTAGTTCTTGTTCTATAAGCGGTAAAATTAATAAAACCCTCTTCTCTTAAAACAAGTTGCGCTCTATGCCAAAAACGCTCCGCATTAAAACCGTTATAATCAAATACAATATTTTCAACCTTATCAAAACTATTAATCAAAGAATGCGCCACGATTATCTTTTTTTCCATATGCTCTTGTATAACACTAGCAGTTAATGGAGCATTGATTTTCTCAAATTTATCAAAGAAAATCCTACCCTTGTATTCATATTTATTTACTATAGTATCACGCTTTATATAATAATGGCTTGTAACCATTTTAATTAAAGCTAAATCCATTGTTGTAATCAAAATAAAGCCCTTTCATAAATAATAAAATTACTTGCCAAATCCTTTAGTTTAACCTTGATTTCCTCTTGTAGTTTAGTATTTTGTATATCATCTAAAATATCAGCTATATAATTTGCAACAATAGTAATTTGCTCTTCTTTAAAACCTCTAGCTGTTAAAGCTGCTGTTCCAAGTCTTAAACCACTCGTTACAAAGGGGCTTCTAGTTTCACCTGGAACAGTATTTTTATTAGCTGTAATACCTGCTCTCTCTAGCGCTAAATCTGCATCTTTACCACTAAAATCTTTATTTAAAAAGCTTAATAAAATCAAATGATTATCAGTACCACCACTGACTAAATCATATTTTCTATCTATTAAAACTTGTGCCAAAGTAGCAGTATTTTTAATGATTTGCTTAGCATAAATTTTCCACTCATCACTTAAATTATATTTGAACCCAACTGCCTTAGCAGCAATTACATGCATTAATGGACCACCTTGAATACCTGGAAAAATTGCGGAATTGATTTTTTTGGCAATTTCTTCATCATTACACATAATAATCCCGCCTCTTGGGCCTCTTAAAGTTTTATGTGTAGTAGAACTTACAACATGAGCATAAGGGAATGGACTAGGATGTTCACCTGCTACAACCAAACCTGCAATATGCGCAATATCAGCAAATAAGTATGCGCCAACCTCATCTGCTATTTCTCTAAATTTAGCAAAATCAATCACTCTAGGATAAGCACTAGCACCACAAACAATAAGTTTTGGCTTAACTTCTTTTGCTATCTCTCTAACTTTATCATAATTAATTCTTCCATCAAGCTCAACTCCATAAAAAAAGCTTTCATAAACTTTTCCAGAAGAACTTACTTTAGAACCATGAGTTAAGTGTCCTCCATGGCTTAAATCCATACCCAAAATTCTATCACCAGGATTTAATAATGCCATATACACACCTTGATTTGCTTGTGAACCTGAACTAGGTTGCACATTGGCAAAATTACAATTAAAAAGTTTTTTACATCTTTCTATAGCAATCGTCTCAATCTCATCTACAAATTCACATCCACCATAGTATCTTTTACCAGGATAGCCTTCTGCATATTTGTTTGTTAAAATGCTACCCATTACCTCCATAACTTCTGGTATGGTAAAATTTTCACTCGCTATCATTTCAAGACCATCGCATTGTCTTGCTAACTCTTTTTGGGTTAAATCAAAAATTTCTTTATCAAAATTTTCCAACATTTACTCTCCTTTTATCTCATTTTTAAGTGGTCTCATAGCTGGGAAAAGCACTACATCACGAATTGATTTTTTATTAATTAAAAGCATAACTAATCTATCTATTCCAATGCCTTGCCCCGCAGTTGGTGCCATAGCATAGCCTAATGCATTAACAAAATCCTCATCCATCTCACATGCTTCTTCATCGCCTGCATTTTTAGCTTCAATTTGTTTTAAAAATCTCTCATATTGATCTAGCGGATCATTAAGCTCATTAAATCCATTTGCAATCTCTCTACCTGCGATAAACAACTCAAATCTTTCAGCAATATCTTTATCTTTATCACTTCTTCTAGATAAAGGACTTATGGAAATAGGAAAATCTATCACGAAAGTAGGATCAATTAGTTTATCTTCAACATAATTATCAAAAAGTTCAGCTTGTAAATGACCTAATTCTAATTTTTCATTGGCTTCAAAACCATCTTTTTTTAGCTTTTCTAAGATTAATTCTTTATTATTAATAAGCTCATCATCTAAACCACCATATTTTTTTAACGCATCTTTATAAGTAATTCTTTCAAATGGCTTAGAAAAATCAATTATTTTTTCATCAAATTCAAGTTTTTTGTCTAAATTTAATTTATCCAAAAGCATAGCAAAAAGCTCTTCTGTTAAATCCATCAAATCATGATAATTATGATAAGCCCAATAAAACTCAATTGTAGTAAATTCAGGATTGTGCGTTAAATCCATCCCTTCATTTCTAAAACATCTATTAATCTCATAAACTGCCTCAAAACCACCTACAATCAAACGTTTTAGATATAATTCTGGAGCTATTCTTAAAAATCTTTCCACACCCAAAGCATTGTGATAAGTCACAAAAGGCTTTGCATTTGCTCCTCCTGCAATAGGATGCATCATTGGTGTTTCAACTTCCAAAAATCCTTTATTATCAAAAAAAGATCTAATATAAGAAACAATTTTAGAACGCAAAATAAAATCTTTTCTCACTTCACTATTCATAATCATATCAAGATATCTTTTTCTATATCTTTGCTCGATGTCAGTAAGTCCATGATATTTTTCCGGTAAAGGCACTATGGCTTTTGTAGCTATTTGAATTTGCTCCACATGAAGACTAAATTCTCCTGTTTTAGTCGTAAAAGGAAAACCTTTAACCAAAACAATATCCCCTACTTCAAGATATTTTTTTAAAATAGCAAAGTATTCTTCCCCTAAAATATTTTGATTAAAATAAATTTGTAAATTATCTTGCTCATCTTCTATATTAGCAAATACTGATTTACCAGCTATCCTAAGAAGCTTTAATCTTCCTGCTAACACCCCATGAGCATTTTCATCACGCTGATTTTCCATATCTTTAATGTAAGCAAATTTACTTTTATATTCATTTATGCTCATTTCTTTTTTTAAAAAATGCGGATAAGGGTTGATTCCTAGTTCTTTTAATTCTTGTGCTTTTTGAATTTTTTGTTGTTCTAAAATATTATCAAACATTAAATATACCTTTATTTTTTACTACATTGTGGACATAAGCCATAAAGTTGCATTAAATGCCCTGTTAATTTAAAATTATATTCTTTTGCTATTAACATTTGTTGTTGTTCAATAATAGAATTTTCAAATTCTACAATCTCTCCACAGCTTTTACAAATTAGATGATCATGATGAGGCTTATTTGCAAGTTCAAATTTCTTTCCTGAAGCACCAAAAGATATAGAAGTAGCCATACCTGATTCTTCTAATAAATTTAAAGTTCTATAAACTGTCGCAATACCTACATTTAGCTCAGGATTTTTTTGCTTAATTTCCACATATAAACTTTCTGGAGTATAATGCATATCGCTATTATATAAGGTTTTTAAAAGCACTTCTCTTTGTTTAGTATATTTTAGACCATTATCTTTAAGTGTTTTTTTAAAACGCTCAAGCAAAACATCATATTCTATATTTTCAATTTGCATTATTTACCTCCGAATTTAGACTTAAATTAGAATCTATAATTTGTTCTTGTATTTTATCTAAACCATTTTGAGTAAAATCCGTATTCATTATAAAATCACCTGTTTGTCTAAGTAATTCTAATGTATAGCTATTTTTAGCATATTTTTCCAAGCTTGAATTTAAAAATTCTATATTATTAACACAAGCTACCAAAATAGCAAAAATCAAAAATATTTTAGCACTACCAAACAAAAATCCACCAATACGATCTATAAAACCAAGACCACTCATACTAAACATTTTTGATAGTATATTTCCCAAAGCCATACAAGCTATCCATATCACGATCAATAAAACTAAAAATCCCGCAAAAATTGCAAGATTTTCATTTTCAATTGCATAAAAATTATTATTAATAATTTCTGCTACTTCTTTAGCATATCTTGAAGCAAGTAAAACCCCACCAACTATACCCAGCAAACCAAAAATTTCTTTAAATAAACCACTTACCAAGCCTTTTAAGCCCAAAATCACAGTTAAGCCCAAAACAAATACATCAAACCACGAAAAATTTTCCATCTACGCTAAACTCCAAATATTTTATTCAATTATTTTAGGGACTATAAAAAATCCATCTTGAGAATTTGGAGCATGCTTGCTAATTACATCAAATACTTCAGATTTTCTACTTTCATCTAGTCTAAATGGCGTTCCACCTTTTGTGGTACTTGTCATAGCCTCCATATCATCAAGTTTTAATTCATCTAATTTTTCTACAAAATTAACAATTTGACTTAATTGTTCTTCTAATTCTTGTCTTTTCTCATCAGCAATTTTTAAAGCACTTAGCTTTTCAAGTTTAGTTAATAATTTATCATCAATTTGCATGATTTACCTTAATTTTAATTTATATCCAAGAAAACTCTTTTTTTTAGATTAAAAATTATAACATAAAATCATTTATTTTTTCATTTTTATATGTTACAATTATAGACTTAAAACAATAAATAATGTTTATTCTTGCTAAAAAAGGGAAAATATGGCTTTAAAAGAAAACTTAAAAGCAGTCCAAGAAGAATTAAGCTCTCAAGAGCAAATGATGGAAAATTTTATTAAATCTGAGCGCTTTATAAAAAAATACAAATACTACTTCATTACGATTATCGTGCTTTTGGTTGCATATTTTGGTGGAAGTTATTTTTATAATCTAAAACAAGAAAGTAATATTCAAGAAAGCAATATAATTTTTAATAATTTATTAAAAAATCCTTCAGATCAAAAATTACTTGAAGAATTAAAACAAAAAAATGCAAATTTATACACCATATTCATCATGGGACAAAACAATCAAGATCTTAATCAAACTTTAAGTCTTAATATAGATCCTTTGTTAAAACAAATAGTACTTGCTCAAAATAATCAAAAGTCAGAATTTTTAAAAGATTATAATACTCTACTAGCAGGTTTTGAATTTCTAAAACAAAATGATTTTAAAAATGCAGATATAGAATTTAATAAAATACCTATAAATTCTCCTTTATGGCAGATTATTACAAGCTTAAAACATTATCAAGGAATAAAATGAAACACTTTTATTTATTTATTATAACTTTAATATTTTTTAGCGCTTGTGGCACAAAAAGGGAGTATTATCAACCAACACAAACAGAACAACTTCCTTATAGCTCACATAATATTAATGGTAAGATTATCAATTTCAATAACAATATAGCACAATTAAATAGCAATTCCTTTATAGATTCCACGGGGAATATTATTAATTTTAAACTAGATAAAAATTATCATATTTTAAATATGCAACAAGAAGAAGTTCTTATTGGCGATGATAATGGAAATTTTAAGATTTTAAATTTACAAGGAGATGAATTATTTTCTCATAAATTTAATGAAAGCGTAGTAAGCGCAAGTATAGATGGAGATGATATAGCCTTGGTTTTAGCTAGCAATACCTTAGTATATGCAAATAAAAATCTTGGTATTAAAATGCTTCAAAATCTTGGTACAGCTTATGCTCAAGATAGTCGTTATGCTAATCCTTATTTTTTAAATACTATTATCATATATCCTATGCTTAATGGAAAATTAGCCATACTCAATAAAAGCACATTAAAAGTTAGTAAAGAAATTTTGGTAAGTAGTGAAGAATTTTTTAACAATATCATCTACCTTCATGTAAAAAATGATACAATGGTTGCTGCAACTGCACAAAAAATCATCGTTGTTACTCCAAATAGAACTTTATACCTAAATGAAAATATTAAAGAAGTAAAAATCAATGATAATGAAATTTTCATACTTACAAAAGATGGAAGAATTCTTAAAAATGA
Organism: Campylobacter sp. IFREMER_LSEM_CL2101; assembly: GCF_025771825.1. Classification (NCBI taxonomy): domain Bacteria; kingdom Pseudomonadati; phylum Campylobacterota; class Epsilonproteobacteria; order Campylobacterales; family Campylobacteraceae; genus Campylobacter; species Campylobacter sp. IFREMER_LSEM_CL2101. The sequence goes on along the minus strand of NZ_JAKMQZ010000010.1, from coordinate 17,986 downwards.
TTACAATCTTAGAAAAATCGATGAAATAAAATTTCAATTTGCTCTATTTTCCAAAAGCACCTTATACAACAACTCTTTATATATTTTTGAAAAAACAGGTTATTTAATCAAATTAAACACCAATTTAAAAGATTATACAGTATATAAACTAAGTGAAGCTGTTGATAAAAAAAGTTTTATGGCAAATGGTAAATTTTTCTTTCAAAACAAATTTTTACAATTAAACTAAAATGAATCAAGAACTTAGTGATATTCTTATAAAACATGGAATTATTTTAAAAAACACTAAGTCTTTAGATATTCATGTTTTTAGTAAAAAGAAAAAAATAACTTGTATTTATGGAGAAAATGCAAGCAAGCAATACTGCTTAATTTTATTTTCTTTTGTGAAAAGTAAAATTTTAACAAAAGAATGTCTAGAATTTGAAAGTATTTTTCAAAATATAAACCAAACTCTAAATTTAAATTTCAAAAATTATTTTATTTTTCATCAAGCTTTGATTTGCTCAAAAGCAAAAGAATATTTAACTACCAAAGGAATTAAAAGTTATGCTTTTATGTGATATTGGCAATACAACCGCAAGTTTTTTAAATGAGCAAAAATTTCATTCTATGAGTATAGAACAGTTTTTACAATATGAGCCAACACAGAAAGTATTTTATATCAATGTTAATCCAAATTTAGAGCAAAGATTGAAACAAAATCCCTTATTTATCAATCTTGCTCCATATTTTAACTTTGATACTATTTATGATAATTTAGGGGTCGATAGAATAGCAGCTTGCTATACTATAGAAGATGGTGTTGTAGTTGATGCAGGCTCTGCAATCACTGTAGATATTATCTCTAATTCTATTCATCTTGGTGGATTTATTCTTCCTGGTATTGAAAGTTACAAAAAATCTTTTTCTAATATTTCATCACGTTTAAAATATGAATTAAACACCCAAATAAATTTTGATGCTTTTCCCCAAAGAACTGTTGATGCTTTAAGTTATGGTGTATTTAAAAGCATATATTTACTCATAAAAGATAGTGCATATGGTAAAAAATTATATTTTACTGGCGGTGATGGACAATTTCTTGCAAATTTTTTTGATTATGCTATTTATGATAAATTTTTAATTTTTAGAGGCATGAAAAAAGCTGTTTGTGAAAATTTTATACTTTAAAATTTATTTCTACGCCCCCACTCTTAAAATTATAAGCTTTATTTAAACTCAAAACAACTATATTTTGATATCATTAGCAAAAGTAAATATACAAAAGGAATTGATAACAATGGATCAAAAACATTTTGATACCGTAGTAATTGGCGGTGGGATTTCTGGTGCTGCGGCATTTTATGAGCTAGCTAGATATACAAATATTCAAAATATTGCTTTATTAGAAAAATATAATAATGCCGCAACTTTAAATAGTCATAGCACAAGCAATTCACAAACTATCCACTGTGGCGATATAGAAACAAACTATACCTTAGAAAAAGCAAAAAAAGTTAAAAAAACTGCAGATATGATTGTTAAATACGGTCTTTTGCAAAATGCACAAAATAAATTTATGCACTCACACCAAAAACTTGCACTTGCAGTTGGAGACAAAGAATGCGAGTATATGAAAAATAGATATGAAGAATTTAAAGAATTATATCCTTATATTAAATTTTACACCAAAAATGATATTAAACAAATAGAACCTAATGTTGTCTTAGGTGAAGATGGCATCAATGATAGAGCAGATAATATAGTAGCTATGGGTGTAGAAGAAGGTGAAATTTATACCACAGTGGATTTTGGATTAATGAGTCAAAATCTTATAGAACAAGCTTGCAAACAAGGTAAAAATACCCATGTAGCTTATAATCAAGAAGTTGTTTTTATAGAAAAAAAAGATGATATTTTTTATATAAAAACAAGAGATTTTAAAGAATATAGTGCAAAATCAATTATAGTAAATGCGGGAGCGCATTCTTTATTTTTAGCGCATAAAATGAGTATAGGATTAGATAAATCTTGCTTTCCTGTTGCAGGAAGTTTTTATATGTCTAAAAGAAAAATTTTAAATGGCAAAGTTTATATGGTACAAAATCCAAAACTCCCATTTGCTGCGTTACATGGTGATCCTGATTTATTAGCCAATATGAATACACGCTTTGGCCCTACTGCTTTAGTTATTCCTATGTTAGAAAGATATCATGGTTTTAAATCGTTACCTGAATTTTTCAAAACATTAAATTTAGATATGAATGTAGTTAAAATTTGTTTTAATCTTTTTAAAGATTCTACTATTAGAAATTATATTCTTTATAATTATTTGTTTGAAATTCCTTATATTAACAAAAGACTTTTTGTAAAAGATGCCAAAAAAATAGTTCCTAGTTTAAAAACAGATGATATTTACTATGCCAAAAACTTTGGCGGAGTACGCCCTCAAGTGCTTGATAAAAAAGCAGGGGAATTAATGCTTGGTGAGGCAAGCATCACTGAAATTCCGGGCATAATTTTCAATATGACACCAAGTCCAGGTGCTACAAGCTGTCTTGGCAATGGTTATAGAGATGCAAAACTTATTTGTCAATACTTGGGTGCTAATTTTAATGAGGATTTATTTACTAGCGAACTACTATAAAAAGGATAAGAAATGTTAAAAAAAACAAAAATAGTTGCAACGATCGGACCAGCAAGCGAAAATGAAGCTACAATAAGACAAATGATTATTAATGGGGTAAATGTTTTTCGTTTAAACTTTTCACATGGAACCCATGAGTATCATAGTCAAAATCTAGCTACTATTAGAAAAGTAGCAGCTGAACTTAATGCAAGAATTGGAATTTTACAAGACATTAGTGGACCAAAAATTAGAACCTTAAAAATTCCAGAAGCTTTTGAATTAAAAAATGGAGATAGACTAGACTTTTACAAGGATACTTTTGAAGGAGAAAAACTTTCTAATGAACATTATAAAGTCTGTATTAATCACCCTGAAATTCTTTCAATGCTAAAGGTAGGAGAATACATCTATCTTTGTGATGGCTCCATCAAAACTAAGGTAGTACAAGTTGAAAAAGATTTTATCCAAACCCAAGTAGAAAATAGCGGGGTGCTTAGTTCAAACAAGGGAATTAATTTTCCAAATACAAAAATTAATATTGATGTTATCACTCAAAAAGATAAAGACGATCTTGCGTGGGGTATTAAGAATGATGTTGATTTTTTAGCCATATCTTTTGTGCAAAATGCTCATGATATTGATGAAGTTAAAAAAATACTTGATGAAAATAATGCCAAAATTGCTATTTTTGCAAAAATAGAAAAATTTGATGCGGTTGAAAATATCGATGAAATCATAAATTGTAGCGATGGTATAATGGTTGCAAGAGGAGATTTAGGCATTGAAGTGCCTTATTATAGGGTGCCAAATATACAAAAACTCATCATTAAAAAAGCTAACGAGGCTAATAAACCTGTCATCACTGCTACTCAAATGCTTTTTTCTCTTGCAAAATCCAAAACTGCCACAAGAGCTGAAATTTCAGATGTTGCTAATGCCGTGCTTGATGGCACTGACGCAGTTATGCTTAGCGAAGAAAGTGCAGTGGGGATTGATCCAGCAAATGCGGTTGATATTATGACTCAAACCATTATAGAAACAGAAAAAAACTATCCTTATGAAAAATTTGAAAGCTTTAAATGTTTCAATGAAACCGATATCATTGCTAAATCAAGCACACAACTAGCAACTGATTTAAACGCAAATGCAATTTTTACCATTACAAGCAGTGGTGCTTCTGCAGTTAAAACAGCAAGATATCGTCCAAAAATGGATATCATAGCTATTACTCATTCTAAAAAAGCTTTAAATTTTTTAAGTATAGTTTGGGGAGTTCAACCTGCTATATTGATAGAAAAGCATGAAAATTTAACAGAACTTTTAAGCAATTCTGTAAAACTTGGAGTTGAAAAAGGCCTTATGAAAAAAGATGGGGTTTACACTCTTACTGCAGGATTTCCAGTAGGTGTTGCAGGAAGTACAAATTTAATTAGAATTTTACAAAAAGATCAAATTGAATATTATTTAAGTTTGGGAAAATAACCCAAACTCAATATTCTTCTTCTATCAAATCACATAAGCAGTGTATGATTAAAATATGCATTTCTTGAATTCTAGCTGTATCATCACTTGGAATGACTATATTATGCTCACATAATGCATTCATCGCTCCACCACCTTTTCCGCTAAGCCCTATACATTTGGTACCAATTTCTTTGGCCTTTTCAAAAGCTTTGATCACATTTGGACTTTTTCCACTAGTAGAAATTCCAATCAATACATCTTTATTGCTAGCTAAAGCTTCAACTTGTCTTGAAAAAACAAATTCAAAACCATAGTCATTTCCTATAGCACTTAAAGCAGAAGTATCAGTGCTTAGGGCAATAGCAGCTAAAGCCTTTCTTTCTTTTTTATACCTTCCGCTAAGTTCAGCTGCAAAATGTTGGCTATCTGCGGCGCTTCCACCATTTCCACAAATTAAAATTTTCCCTCCATTTTTTAAACATACTTTTAACTCTTGAGCAACCATAGCAATTTGCTCTTTTAAACTCAAACTTTGTTCTAAAGTTTTTTGATGTTGAATAAATTCCTTTTCAATTTTATTTATCATTTGCAATCCTATTAATTATATTGGTAGTACTAAATCCATCTTCAAAGTCAATCAATTCTACTTTTTTTACTAAATTTGAACCCACTACTTCTTTATCTTTATAATCAGCTCCTTTAACTAACACATCGGGTTTTAAAAACTCTATTAATTCATAAGGAGTATCCTCATCAAAAATCACTACATAATCTACAAAATACATGCTTGCAAGCATACATGCACGTTGGAACTCTAAATTTATAGGTCTTGAGTTTCCTTTTAGTCTTTTTACGCTTTCATCTGAATTTAAACCTACAACTAAAATATCTCCTAATTTTTTAGCTTTTTCAAGATATTTTATATGACCATAATGCATAATATCAAAACATCCGTTGGTAAAAACTACTTTTTGATTTTGTATTAATTTTACAAGCTCTTCTTTACTTTTAATTTTATCTTCAAAAGAAGCTTTTTTTAGATTTTTTATCTCTTCTAAACTTACACTCACACTTCCCACTTTTGCTACCACAACAGCCGCTGCATCATTTGCTAACTCACATGCTTTTATAATATCAACTTTTAAAGCCAAAGTATAAGCAAGCATAGCTATAACACTATCTCCAGCTCCTGTTACATCATAAACCTCCAAGGCTTTTGCAGGAATAATATGTAATTTTTCATCAAAAAGTGCTATTCCTTCTTCAGATAAAGTTATAATAGAATAAGTTAGATTTAAATCATCTTTTAATTTTTTCAAAGCTTTTTCTAAATTATCAATTTTTTCTACACCCAAAGCTTGAATAGCTTCTTTTTTATTTGGAGTTAGCAAGGTTGCATTTTGATATTTGCTAAAATCACTTCCTTTTGGATCAATCAAAATAGGTAAATTTAAAGTATTTGCATGCTCTATCAAAGCCTTTGTAACTTTTGAAGTTAAAACTCCTTTGGCATAATCACTCAAAACAATTGCATCATAATCTTTTGCGATTTTTTTATATTCTTTGATAATTTCATCCTCTAATTTAGTATCAAAATCATTCTCATCATCAAGTCTTAAAACTTGCTGAGAATGCGATAAAACTCTGCTCTTAAGAGGGGTTTTTCTATCTTTTTCTACTAATAATTTTGCATTTAAATTCTCTTTTAAAAACCTCCCGCTCTCATCATCACCCACAAGTCCTAGAGCAAAAACCTCAGCACCAAGACTTTTTAAATTTGCATACACATTACCAGCTCCGCCTAGTCTTTTATCTTCTTTTTGTGATTTCATCACCATTACAGGAGCTTCTGGAGAAATTCTAGTACAATCACACCATATATAATGATCCACCATAAAATCCCCAACAACTAAAATTTTTGGCTTTTTAGAACTTAAAAAATCAAGCATTTACTTCCTTTTCATAAAGCCTTTTAATCTCATCTAAATAATCTTTTATTCCCTCTTCAAGACTAAATTTAGCTTTATATGAAAAACTCTCATCTAATTTTGCTTGAGTATGAAATTGATAAGCGTTTTTATAAGGATTAGGAATATACTCACAAGGATAATTAGTGTTTAATTCTTTTTGTAAAATATCAACTATATCTTGAAAAGTTCTTGCCTTACCTGTAGCTACATTATAAATTCCACTTTTTGCTTCTAAAGCTTGCAAATTTGCACTCACAACATCTTTAATATATACAAAATCACGATAAATTTGATCACTTCCTTCAAACAAACGCGGGCTTTTACCCGCTAAAATTTGATGTCCAAATTGCAAAATCATAGAAGCAGTACTATTTTTAAAAAATTCTCCCTTGCCATATACATTAAAATATCTAAGCCCAACTATATGCATTTTATCAAAGTATTTTTTTGCTAATTTATCCATCATTAATTTTGAAAACGCATAAGGATTTTTAGGGGCTTCACTTAAATTTACAGTTTGTGGGCTTGGCGCATCTCCATAAACTGAAGCTGAGCTTGCATAGATTAATTTTGCATTAAGCTCTAAGGCAAGTTCTATAAAATCTTTAAAAGTGTTTAAATTAGTCTTTAAAACTTTGTTTTGATCATAAACAGTTGTATCTGAAATTGCAGCCTTATGAAAGATCACATCGGGTTTAAAATCTTTTATAACTTTTAAAGTTTTTTCATCATTAATATCACCCACATAAAGCTCACCTTCAAAATCTAAAATATTTTTAAAATGACCAAAGCTTTCTAAATTTCCATTTTCAAAAGTAGTGCTTGAGCGCATTTTATCTACAATCAAAACCTCATGTTTATCCTGAAGTTCTAAAGCAAGAGCAGAGCCTATAAAACCTGCTCCACCCGTTATCACAATTTTCATTTCCTATCCTTTAAATAATACAAAAGTTCTTTTAAATTTTTAAAGACCTTATAGTTTTCATCATCATTATAATTTTCATTAATCAAAAATAGATTTTTTATACCAGCATTAATTCCAGCTTGCATATCACTTAAATTATCCCCTATAAAAAAAGATTGTGAAAAATCTATATTAAATTCTTTTTGTGCTTTTAAAAGCATGCCAGGTTTTGGCTTACGACATTCACAATTTTCTAAATGTGGGCAGTGATAAATTTTTTCTATTTTAATGCCTTTTTTCAAAAACTCACCTAGCATATACGAGCTTAAAATTTCAAAATCTTTTTCACTATAATAAGCCCTTGCAATACCTGATTGATTAGTAGCTACAAAAATTAAAAAATTTTGCTTTTGAAAAAATTCACAAAGTTCAAAAATACCATCACAAAATTCAAAATCACTAATCTTATGAACGTATTTTTTATCTATATTAATAATCCCATCTCTATCTAAAAATAACGCCTTTGTTTTCATAAAAAAATTATAATGAATTTTTTTTAAGATTTTATAATTTATCAAGTAAAAAAGTTTTTTAAGCGACTTTAAATAAAAAAAGCTTATAATTAAATACATTTTATTTTCAATTTATATAGGAGTGATACAATGAAAAAGCTACTTGTTTTATCAGCTTTAGCATGTCTTGGTGTTTCAGCTTTTGCTGCAGATGGTGCTACACTTTATAAAAAATGTGCAGTATGTCATGGTGCTAAAGCAGATAAAGTTTACCTTAACAAAGTTCCTGCTTTAAATACTTTAACTGCAGCTGAAAGATTACAATACATGAAAGACTATGCAGCAGGTAAAAGAAATGCTTATGGTCAAGGAGCGATCATGAAAATTAACCTTAAAGGTTTAACAGAAGCAGATTTTAAAGCTATTGAAGATTATATTGAAAGCTTAAAAAAATAATTTAACAGCCTTTATGGCTGTTTTTTGTTCTTTTCCAAAGCTTCTTTTTTTCTTTTTTCTAAAATCACCGCATCGTTTAACGCATCTTCACTATCATTTAAAGTAGTAAATTTATAATCATCATCAAATTGTTTATTCTTTATACCCCAAAGCAAAGCGCAAATTGCTAAAAACAAAGCAACCAAAGAAACACCTATCATCATCATTAAAACACCATTCATTTTTTAATCCTTAAAGCATTTAAAATTACTATTATACTACTAAAAGACATTGATAAAGCCGCAATTAAAGGATTAATCAAACCAAAAAAAGCCAAAGGCATACTCAAAGCATTATAAAATAAAGAAAAAGCCAAATTTTGTTTAATAATTTGATAAGTTTTTTTAGCTATTTGTATGGCTTTTTGTAAGCTTTTTAGGTCATTTTTTAACAATATAATATCACTATTTTCCATAGCAAGTTCAGAACCTTCTTTTAAAGAAACCCCAACACCTGCATAAGAAAGTGCTAAAGCATCATTTACTCCATCTCCTACCATTAAAACCTTACCTGTTTGATTTAAATTAGCTATTATTTGCATTTTATCTTCTGGCATACATGCGGCTTTGAAATTATTTATTTTTAATTTTTCAGCCACCTTACTCACAGCAGATAAATTATCACCACTTAACATATAAATTTGCATTTTACATTCTTTCATAAATCCAATCAACTCTTCAGAGCTTTCTCTTATACTATCTTCTAATTCAAAAACTGCTAATACAGTTTTATTTTTAGCAAATATAAAATGCGTAGTTTGAAATTCTTGTACTTGCATATGATTTTCTTTGAAAAATTTCTCATTTCCTCCCAAAAATTCATCTTTACCCAAAAAGGCTTTATAACCTCTTGCTTGAAAATTTTGAATTTTTTCAAATTCTATTCTGTTATCGATTTTTTCATCTAAAAATTTCAAAATGCTTTTAGCCACTGGATGATTAGTTAGGTATAAGAAATTTAATAACTCATTTTTATCTAACCTCTCATCTAAAAAGCTTTTTTTAACTTCTAAACTAGCCTTTGTTAAAACCCCTGTTTTATCAAACACAGCCACATTGCACTTACTCAAATCCTCCACAACACCTGCTTCTTTAAATAAAATTTTTTCTTTCAAACCAGCACTAATTGCTACTAAAGAACTCACCGGAGTAGCCAAAGCTAAAGCACATGGGCAAGCTATAATTAACACAGAAACCATGCGTATCATAGCTTCTTCAAAACCCAAATTTAATACAAAAAAAGTAAAAGCAAAGCAAAGTAAAGCACAAGTTAAAATAATAGGTGAAAAATACTTACTTACTTGCTGTACCATTTTTTCTATTTTGGCTTTTTTAGTACTTGAGTTTTCGAGTAAATTAATAATCCTAGCTAATTTAGAATCCTTATAAAGTACATTTACCTTATATAAAGCATTCCCACTTAAAACTAAAGAAGCAGAATAAATCATATCATCTTTTTGTACATCAAGCGGTAAGCTCTCTCCACTTAAACTAGACATATCCAAACTAATATTACCACTAATGCACACTCCATCTATTAAAACCCTATCGCCTTCTTTTAACTCTATAATATCTCCTATTTGCACTTCTTCTACATCGATATTTTCTATTTTATCATTTTTTAAAACCCTTACTTCACTACTTAAAAACGATCGTAAATGATCAAGCGTATCAAGAGCTTTTTTCTTGCTTAAAAGCTCTAAGTACTTTCCTATAAAAATAAAACAAATAATCATCGCTACAGAATCAAAATACACTTGCGAAGCTCTTGAAAACATCGCCCATACTGAATATATATAAGCTAAACTTGCTCCACTAATTACCAAAGTATCCATATTAACGCTTTTAAATTTCAAAGCATAATAGGCATTTTTATAAAAGATCGAGCCTGTGTAAAAAAGCACAGGAGTGCAAAGTAAAAATTCAGCAAAATGTAAAATATCCTTAGTATCAGCTTCCATGCCACTAAAAAACCCAGCATACTTAGCTACAGATATCCACATGATATTCATCACGCAAGCTATGGCAACTATTAATTTTGCATAAAAATCTCTTTTGGTTTGAGTTGCTCTTTGCTCATTTTTTGTAGGCAAATACACACTAGCTTTATAGCCAATACTTTCTATGCTTTGGATAATTTTTGCTAAATTTATGCTTTTTTCATCAAAAACAATTCTAGCTTTATGGGTAATAGAATTAATATCAACTTCTATCACCCCTTCACTTTTAATGAGAATTTTTTCATTAAGCCAAACACAGGCGGCACAATGAATTTCTTCTATAAGTAAAAAAATCTCACTAAAACCTTCTTTGGTTTTTTGTATGTATTTTTCATAATCTTTGACATTATGTTCTATTATGGCAGGAGTTAGGGTTTGGTTGCCAAGTTTTTCATAAAATTCTTCCAAATTATTTTCTTGCAAAATCTCATAAACACTCTCACAACCCTTACAGCAAAAATAATTTCCATTTTTTTCTATCATTTGATCTTGTCTAAAACTTAATTGACAGTGTTTGCATTTCATATTATACTTTCTTTGATAATTTTTACAATATTTTATCATTTTTTTAAAATCACTATTTTAAAAATTATTTACAAAGCTATATTATAATTTTAAAAATTTGACAAAGAAGCATTTTTTTGAATAAAATCTCTTATTCATTATTAAATACTACATTTTCTACATTTTAGAGGATATATGGAAAATACAAAAGAAAAAAAACAACATCAAAGAACACACATTCCGGTGGAAGGTTATAAGATAGAAGACTTAAAGTTGCTTGATCTAGAAAGCTTAGTTAAAATTGCCAATGAAGCAGAAATAGAAAACCCAAGAGAATTTAGAAGACAAGATCTTATTTTTGAAATTCTAAAAGCACAAACCAAAAAAGGTGGCTTTATACTCTTTACAGGGATTTTAGAAATTTCACCTGAAGGCTATGGCTTTTTGCGTGGAATGGATTCAAATTTAAGCGATAGCGTAAATGATGCTTATGTATCAAACTCACAAATTCGCAAATTTGCTCTGCGCGTTGGGGATATAGTTACTGGTCAAGTTAGAGAACCAAAAGACCAAGAAAAATACTATGCTTTATTAAAAATTGAAGCAATTAATTATCTTCCATTAAAAGAAGCTAGAGAAAGACCTTTATTTGACAATCTTACTCCAATTTTTCCAACTGAAAAAATCAAATTAGAATACGATCCTTTAAAACTAACAGGTAGAATGCTTGATTTATTTGCCCCTATAGGAAAAGGTCAAAGAAGCTTAATTGTAGCACCTCCAAGAACCGGTAAAACTGAGCTAATGAAAGAATTAGCCACTGCTATTGCTAAAAATCACCCAGAGGCTCATTTGATTGTGCTTTTGGTAGATGAGCGCCCTGAAGAAGTTACAGATATGCAAAGATGTGTCAAAGGCGAAGTTTTTAGCTCAACTTTTGACTTACCCGCTTATAATCATGTTAGGGTAGCTGAACTTGTTATAGAAAAAGCAAAAAGGATGGTAGAAACAGGCAAAGATGTCATTATATTACTTGATTCTATTACAAGATTAGCAAGAGCTTATAATACTGCTACGCCAAGTAGTGGTAAGGTTTTAAGCGGTGGAGTTGATGCAAATGCCTTACATAAACCAAAACGCTTTTTTGGTGCAGCTAGAAATATAGAGCATGGTGGCTCATTAACCATTATAGCAACTGCTTTAATAGAAACAGGATCAAGAATGGATGAAGTAATTTTTGAAGAATTTAAAGGAACAGGAAATAGTGAAATCGTTCTTGATAGAAATATTTCAGACAGAAGAATTTACCCTGCAATTAACATCATAAAATCAGGCACTAGAAAAGAAGAATTACTCCAAGGTGTTGAAAAACTTCAAAAAATTTGGGCAATTAGATCAGCTATTTCACAAATGGATGACATAGAGGCTTTAAAATTCTTATACTCTAAAATGCTAAAAACTAAAAGCAATGAAGAGTTATTATCTATCATGAATGAGTAGTAATGCTTCAAGCTCTTGCTGTTAAATACAGACCAAAAAATTTCAACGAGCTTGTAGGGCAAAATACTGTTTCTACAAGCTTAAAATATGCTCTTGAAAATAACCGTTTAGCACACGCTTATTTATTTTCAGGATTACGCGGAAGCGGAAAGACTTCAAGTGCAAGAATTTTTTCAAGAGCTCTAGTATGCGAAAAAGGACCAAGTGCCAACCCTTGTGGAGAATGCTCTCAATGTTTATCTTCACTTAATGGCTCTAATATAGACATTATAGAAATGGATGCTGCAAGCCATAGAAGCTTAGAAGATATACAAGAGCTTATCGAGCAAGTCAAATACGCTCCATCTTTAGCTAGATTTAAAATTTTTATTATCGATGAAGTGCATATGCTCACTCCACAAGCAGCAAATGCCTTGCTTAAGACCTTAGAAGAGCCACCAAGTTATGTAAAATTTATACTAGCAACAACCGATCCTTTAAAACTTCCTGCCACAGTTCTTTCAAGAACACAGCATTTTAGATTTAAGCAAATTTCTACCCATGATATCTTAAATCATCTTGAATGGATTTTGGAAAAAGAAAATATTAGTTATGAAAAAGAAGCTTTAAAACTCATTGCAAGAAGCGGAAATGGTTCTTTAAGAGATACCCTAACCTTACTAGATCAAGCCATAGTATATTGTCAAAATGATATACAAACACAAAAAATCACCGCTATGCTAGGCTTTTTAGATCCAGCTAAAATTGAAGAATTTTATCAAGCCATTTTAGCCAATGATAAAGATAAAGTTCTTGAGTTTTTAAAAGAATTTGAAGATTATGAGGCAAGTAATGTCATTGATGAGATGATATTTTTTTTAAAAGAAGCATTTTTTACCAAAAATAATCTTTTTTCTATGTTAATTTATGAAAGATTTTTTAGAATTCTTTCACGCGCTAAGACTATGTTAAATTCTAGTGATGATGATAGTTTTGTGCTTTGCGTTATGGCTTTCATGCTTATAGAAGCAACTTATCTAAAAAGCATTGATGAGGCTATTAAAGATTCAAAGCAAGATAACACGCTAAGTCTAAAACAACAAGAAACTCCTTCTATTCAACAAACCCCTAAAGAAGAAAAACTTAGTCCTTATGAAAATCTCTTAAAAGCAATATATAAAAGAGATTATGACTTAGCTGAAGTTTTTAAAAAAACCACTCAATTTATTTCTTTTGAAGATGACATTTTAAGCATTAGCTCACATGCTAAAGATGATGATAGAATGGTTTTAAATAACGGTTTTAAATTAATCAAAACATTACTTCATGAGCTTTTTGGAGAAAAAGCACAAATTAAAATCCAAAAAATAGAAACCATAGATACTCAAAAACTACAAGATATATTCAAAACTCCTATAAAACAAGAAGTAAAAAACACACCAAATTTAAATGAGCATTTTGAAAATTTTAAAAAAGACGCTAAAAAATACGATCCTAAAGACGAAACCAAAGAGGCTCTTAATAAGCTCTTTGGTTCTCCGACAATACAAAATTAGAAACTACCATTGATTGAAATATAAATTCTTCTTCCCTCTTCTATACGGTTATAAGTATTTACCCAAGTATCTTCATCATCTTTGTTTTTATAAGAATCCCAATCGTTTGTAAAACTTTTATCAAAAAGATTATAAATTGCTGCATTGATGTTCCAATTTTTATTGATATCATAACGCACACCCATAGAAGCTAAAAAGACATCTTGATAATATTCTCTATTAATATTTGTATTGCCCATATAACGATCTATTTGCCACTCACCTTTTACCCATGGAGTGAATTTATTAAAGATATTATAACTTGCTTTTAACATGATATTGTGTTTTAAACTATCCACTTCTGGCTTTCCTATCACAGCTTTATTTTGTGCATCTTTTACTTCACTATCAAGATAAGTGTAAGCTAAATCTAGATTTAAATGTTCTATAGGGGTAATCCCTGCTCCAAGCTCTATGCCTTTGTATTCAACCTTGCCATGATTAATCGCTTGATAACAACTATCAGCTTCACATTTTCCAATACCAGAAATCATACTGCCATTGCTAAATTTTTGACTAGAAATTTTATCTTTGAAATTTGTTAAAAAGCCGGTTGCTGAAATATAAAATAAGTCATTATTATAAACAGCGGCTAATTCATAATTAAGCGATGTTTCTTCTTTTAAATTTGGATTTCCATAAACAGGAATTTTTCCTTGTCCACTGTAATTATAAGTTCCTGCTATCAATCTATTAGCATATGGAGTTTTAAAGCCCGTTGAAACACCACCCTTTAAAGTAAGTTCGCTAGTAGGATTATAAACTAAATAAGCTCTTGGTGAAATATTATTTCCAAAAATTTCATGATGATTATATCTTGCGCCAAAAGTAAATCTTAAATCATCTCTTATGCTATATTCATCTTCTGCAAAAAAAGCTAATAAATATTGATCAAAATTTGTAGGATTAGCGATTTTATCTTGCATTTTTTCAAGTCTATATTCACCACCCACGCTTAAAATATGACTTTGACCTAAAGGAATAACTGATCTTGTATCTACGATAATATCTTCAGCAACTATATCTCTATTTTGTCCTAAAAATGGTTGTGTTTTTTGACCAACTACCTCACGACCATCATTACTTACACGGTTATACTGCAAGGTAGAAGTAATCGAAAAATCTTCATATACACCCTCATGACTTAAATAAGTTACCAACTTATCTACTTGCATAGTATCTGTATAACCACCTGTTAAAGCCCCGTTATCACCAGATGGCTTAGTCAGCGTTCCTAGTTGGCTTTTTTTGTTATCATAATGATTTCTTGAAAAATCAATATCAAATATCAAGGTATTATAATCATCTACTAAATAATTTAGCCTAGTTCCTAAATTAAAATTATTAGCTTTTGTAGGACTTTGTGCTTGATCACCTTGCACTCTTTGTCCACTCCCATTACTAAATTCAACATTCGACTGTTCTCTATAAAACTCTCTAAAACGTAAGGTTAATCCTAGGCGATCATTCATCAACGGGCCGCTTGAATATATACTTGTGCCATAAGTATTACCCCATTCTTTATGTGCATTAAAAATACCATCTAAACTGACCGATGTTTCCCATTTATCACTTACTTTTTTTGTGATGATATTTACAACACCACCTAAAGCTTCAGAACCATATAAAGTACTCATTGGTCCTTTTATCACTTCTATTCTTTCTATACTAGAAATTGGCGGTAAAAATGAATTTGAAATTTCATTAAAACCATTAGGCCCAACTTCCCCGCCTATCCCTTGACGGCGTCCGTCAATTAAAATTAAAGTGTATCCGGTAATACCTCTCATGGTGATATTATAAGATCCAGTTTTTCCCTTACTAGCAAATAAATCTACACCAGGAATATCAGCAATAGCTTCGGCAACATCTCTATAAGGCTTACTTTCTAAATCTTTTTTGCTAATCACATTTATAGTAGCAGGGGCTTCTTTGATATCTTGAGAAAAACCCGAAGCACTTACTATGGAACTATCTAATAAAACTTCTTGTGATAAAGCATTGCAGACCAAAAAACTAGCAACACAAAACGATAAACAATGTTTTTTCATTATTTCCTTTCACGATAAATAAAATTTTCAAAGTTGGAATATTATGATAATAATTATTAATTTAAAATAAATTTATTGTATCAATTATGATAATTGTTATTAATAAAAAATTTAATTTTTAGCAATATAATCACAAAAAATTTTAAGATGAGGGTATGATGGAATTTTTAAAAACTTATATTGACTTAATTATATTTATTGTTTTAGGGGTAATGGCATTTATTGCTATATGGTGTACTATAGAACGTATCTTGTTTTTTAGAAAAATTAAACTAAATGACTATCAATGTCAAGAAAAATTTGATGATGCAATTAGTGAAAATCTTACTATGCTTTATATTATTTATACTAATGCTCCTTATGTAGGACTTTTAGGAACTGTAGTAGGGATTATGATTACATTTTACGACATGGGTGCAAGTGGGAATATTGATGTTAAATCTATTGTTATTGGTTTATCATTAGCTTTAAAGGCTACAGCATTAGGAATTTTAGTTGCCATTCCTTCTTTGATGGCTTATAATGGATTACTTAGAAAAATATCAACCTTGAGTAATACATATCGTATCTTTAAGGATAAAAATGCTTAAATTACCAAAAAATGAAGGCTTAAACATTATTCCTTTTATAGACATAATGCTTGTTTTACTAGCTATTGTTTTAAGCATATCCACTTTTATCGCACATGGTGAAATCAAAATCAATCTACCTCAAAGTGAAAATTCAAATTCCATAAACGAAAATAAAGACAAAGTGAGTATTTTAATCAATAAAGAAAATGAATTTTATATCGATGGAAAAACAGCTTCCTTAGAAGAAATAAAAGCAAAATTTGACACTATAGATTCTAAAACATTAGTAGAGTTAAAAAGTGATAAAGAAGCAAAATTTGAAAGTTTTGTAAAAATTATTGATATTTTAAAAAATAAAAATCATGAAAATTTTCAAATTTTAACAGAGCAAAAAAGATGAAAACATTTATAAACAATCATAAAAATCAATCCTTTTTCATCACTTTATTTCTCTTTTTGCCTTTATTTTTTGTTTTTATTTACACTAAGAGTTTTTTACATATACAACATAGTACTTCAAAAGAAGAAAAATTTAATATAGCTATAAAACAATTTTTACAAGATTCACCTAAAGTAAAAACCGAACAACCTAAACAAGAAAAAATAAAAAAACTAGAACAAACAAAAGAAAAAGCTATTATGCAACCTAAAAAAACAAATACTTTAACCAATACCAAAGCAATAAATCAATTAAATGAAAAAATAAAACCTCAAAAAACTATAGCACAAGAAAAAAACACTCCAATAACTTCTCAAGAAAGCATATCTTTAGCTAATAACAATGAACTTTTAAAAGAAGTTAAACAAGCTATAGATGAAGCTTTAATCTTTCCTAGACAAGCCAAAAAAATGCGAATGAGTGGCGAAATTTTAGTAGAATTCACATGGACTAAAGATAAGAATCTATTAAACTTAAAAATATTAAAACCATCAAAATATAAATTATTAAACGATAGTGCCTTAGAAACTATACGTATAGCATCTAAGAATTTTCCACAATATGAAAAAACTTTTCATATAAGAATACCATTAATATATAAAATAAACTAAGCAAAATTGCTTAGTTTGTCTTGATTAAATTATGTCCTTTGTAGATCCCATAAATTTTATAATCTCCATTTTTAAGCATTAAAACCACAGGATATTCTTCTTCATAACCTTGCTCCATACCAGGACTTCCCTGAGGCATACCAGGAGCAGAAATACCTATAACATCTTCAGGTTTATTTTTCAAAAGCCAAGCAACTGCATCTTCAGGCACATGCCCTTCTATAGCATAACCATCAATTACGCCAGTATGGCAACTTTGATACATAGGCTGAATATTCATTTTTTCTTTTATTTTTAAAAAATCCTCGCTTTTATGTATTTGCACTTTATAGCCCTTATCTTTCATATAATCAGCCCAAAGATCACAACATCCACAAGTAGGACTTTCATAAATATTTAATAATTTCTCATTAGCCAATAAAGCTGTAAAACCAAGCGATAAAGTTAAAAATAATTTTTTCATATATCCTCCAAAAATAAAAAGATAAAATACATTATAAAAATTAATATTTTTTATAAAGCCAATAATTTTTATTTTAAAATACACCAAAATACAAAATTATACTCCTACTTCATTTAATAATACTTATTACAAATATTAACTTTACCTACAACTAAAACCCAAGTTATATACCAAATAAAAATTCAATGAATAATTTCAAACCAAATTTAGAAACTATACTAAAAACACATAAAAAACCAATTTTATTAGATTAATAAAAAATAACAACTAACAATAAGCATAAAAAACAAACTAATTTAAAAATTAAACCAATAAAC
>NZ_JAKMQZ010000001.1:0-260669 GCF_025771825.1 Campylobacter sp. IFREMER_LSEM_CL2101 | reverse complement strand
ACTTAAATCTGTTTTGGTAAGCATTCTTTTTTGATCCTCGTGGAAGATTACTACACCATCTTTATCATATACACCTGCATAAGAACTATCAGAATGTCCTAGAGCTAAAACATCTTTAGAGAAAGTGTTAAGGTTGTAAACTCCACTTACCACACCTATGAATTTATTATCATTAAAAACTGGAATAGAATATGTCACAACTACTTGTCCATTCAAAACTATACTTTTATAAGGATCAGTAACAATTAGTTTTCCTGCTGCTTTAGCCTCTTTATACCATGGTCTTGTTCTTGGATCAAATTTATTAGGATTATTATGAAGATTAAATTTAGTATCAATTTGATAATCCTTACCTGAATCCTCTAAACCAAAATGAACAGTATCAAAGCCACCTGATCTTTTTGCGGTGTCTAAAACACTAAAAATTTCCCTATCACTAGCATTATATGCAATTTTGCTTAAACTATGCGCTAGTGACTCTATGATAATTCTTTTGCTATTTGAATAACTTGAGTACATATAATTAACATCATGCATAGTTTTTTTCTGAATTTCCTCAAGATAATAACTTGTGCTTTGCTTAGACTCATAATAACTAATCACATTAACTACTATTAATATAACAGCTATTAAAAAACAAGCTATAGTTGTAAGTCTATTAGAAAGACTATTAAATTTAAACATTAATGCTCCTTGTAATAATTTATTAAAAATTTAGCAAAATTAAAATAAATTATTAATAAAAGAATAAAAATAATTATAAATTATGACAAAATATTTGCTTATTATTTAAAATTATATTCTGTCCTTTATGGGAGGTAAAATTAGGGATATAGGCATAGCCACTAATAGGATTTATAACAATGCATATATGCTCATTTTGGTTATTAGATAACCTTATAATACAATCATTATTAAAAGAAGCAAGTTTATCATAAGCACGTGTAGCATTTTTTAAAGGCGTATATAAACGACCATAATCATCAAAAACTAAACGCGTACTTCCTTTACAAGCACCTTCAAATAAAACTTTAGATATACCATAAGTTTTTTCTATATTGTATTTTAAATTTGCTTTGAAATCATTTTGATTTATAACTCCACTTTGGCCTGAATTCATTAATATATCTGGATTGATAAGATCAACAGCTATTTCTCTGTCTTTATTGATCATATTTTTACCTATGTTTGCATTGCCATCGCCATTTTTATCTAAAAAAATAGTATAAGTTTGCTCATTATTAGTGGCAGATTTTGAGCGTATAAAATACAGCTGCCATTTGGCCTTAAACCACTCTCGTTTAGCAATGTTAAATTCTTTAACTCTAAAATCATTTTGCATTAAAGCTAAGTGTCTTGTGTATTTAATATCATTTAAAACTTGCTCAGCTCCCAAGCGCAAATAATCAGGTTTATAATAAACATAAGCCATAGAAAATAATAAGGATAATATTATACAAACAAAAACTAGTTCTATTAAAGTAAAAGCTTGTTTCATTTTATAGAATAATATACTTTATGTTTACCTAAACTAACATAGATTTTACTAGCTTTTTTACTAGAATGAAGCTCTAGTTTACCCTTAGAAATACCATAAAATTTAAGTCTTAAAGCTAGTTCTTTATCTTGTGTAGTAATATGCGTGAGATTGTGTTGTTTTAAATTTAGAGCTAGTTCTTTGGCTATGTGATAATCATAGGCAAAATGTTTTTTGGGATCTTTTAATAAATAATAAAAACTTTGATTAAAAATAATACCAAGATAAAAAAATAGCAAAAAAACTAAAGAACATTCTATAAAAATTTTATGTTTTAATCGCAATTGTGGCATTCTTGAGCGATAAGAAGACATTAAATAACGAACTAATAATGGAGTACAAACCACACAAAAAGGTAAAAAATCTTCTAAAAAAAGTCTTTGTCTTATGGAAAAAATTAAACAAAAAACAAAAGTACTTGCACTAATAAACCATAAAAGTGGCTTATTATCTTGCAAAAGAATTCTATAAACAACATAAAAAAAATAAAGAAAAATTAAAGGAGAAAAACAAGCTGCGAAAATACCCAAAGTATCCAAAAAATACCCCCTAGGCTTTCCACTTGCATCAAACCCATAAACACTCATTGCAATAGCAAATAAAATCAAAGAACATATAATAAGTAATTTATCTTTTTTATAAATAGCATAGAAGAAAAAAGACAAGTATAAAATTGCAAAATTTCCATCTACAAAAAGAACTAAAACTAATAAAACATAAAATAAAAATATTTTCTTATATTCAAATAATACTAAAATTAAAAGTGTGAAAAATATCACAATGCTTGATTCATTAATAAGCAAAGCACTAGCTACACTACCAGGGAGTAATATAAAAAGAACCACAGAAATAAAGGCATCAAAAGAAGTTTTGGTATATTTTAAAGCTAAAATGTATAATAAAACACAACTTAAAGAGTGCAATAAAACAAAAGGAAGTCTTAATCCAAAATCATTTTGACCAAAAAGAGTGGTGCCAAATCTAGCGATCATAGCAATTAAGCTATGATCATAAAAATAAATTTGCGCTTCATTATAGCTTATAGATAAAGTGCTTATGCCATACAATAAAGCACAAAAATCAAAAAATAAAACGGCTAACAAATACCTTTTCATTTTTGATTAGTCAAGTTTTACAGGTCCATTACTTGCGTGAGATTGTAAAAATCTTAAAATTCTATCTTTTTCTGCGTCAGTAATTTTTGCAAAACCTTGCATAGCAGATAAGTATGCGTCCCATTCTTCCATTAAATGTTCTTTTGGTTTATGCGCTGCGTGACAACTTGTACAAGTATCATAATAAGTTAATTCTATCTCATCCCAGGCAAGAATTTCTTGATCGGTTAAATCTTTACTTTTAACTAAAAATTCCATTTCATTGCTTGCATTTTTAGCATTCAAAGTAAGTAAAAGATAAATTCCATCTTTGGTATAAGCAAGGCTTTTTGGATTTGACTCCACAACCTCGCCTTTAACTTTGATTAAAGAATATTCACCCTCTTCTTTTATAAGCTCTACTTTAGAGCCTTCATAAATTTGTCCTACTACTTTTTTACTAGCACTATCTAAAAGATCTACTTTTTCATTAAAAATAAACATATCTTTAGCAAATAAAGCACTAGCTAAAAAAGTCAATACTAATATAATCTTCTTCATTATTAAGCTCCTATAATTTCTGGTGGTGTAGTTGAGTTATAAGGTTTTATAACTTCTTTTAGTTTTTTAATACCCACTAGACAAGTATTTACACTAGTTGCTTGAGCCATAGTTGAAGTTGGTCTTGAGCTTGTTAAAACATTTACATGACCTGCATTACATCTTGGCTTACTATCGCTTACATCTTCAGGATCATACCAAGCACCCTCTTGAATACTAATAACCCCTTCCATGATATTATCTGTTATAAAAGCACCTGCTAAAAGTGATCCACGATCGTTATATACTTCTACAACTTCCCCATGAGTAATACCAAGTTTTTTAGCATCATTTGTATTTATCATCACAGGCTCTCTACCTTGAATTTTATACAAATCTCTCACCCAAGTATTATCAAGCTGAGAATGCACTCTATATCTTGGGTGTGGGCTTACTAAATGGAAAGGATATTTTTTAACTAATTTTTCATTGCCTAGCCACTCAGCTGGTTCAAACCAAGTTGGATGTGCTTTAAAGTCTTCTAAGTTGTATTTTTCAAATTTTGGAGAATAAATTTGAATTTTTCCACTTTCTGTTGCAAGTTTATTTGCTACAGGATCAGCTCTAAATTCAGAGTGTCTTACGAAGTTATAAGCTTCTTTTGGAGTTTCAAAATGAATAAAACCTTGTTTCCAAAAATCAGCAAATTCCATATAATAAGGACAATCACTTCTACCATAAAAACCTTCAAGCCATTGTTGTTTAGTTTTACCACCGGTGAATTTTTTATGTTCTCTTTCGCCTATTCTTTTTGCTAATTCTTCAAAAATATCATAGTCATTTCTACTTTCAAAATAAGGCTCAATTACTTTTTTCATAGCATAAACATAATCTTGAGAATAAGAACCACCAAAACTAATATCATCTCTTTCTAAAGTTGTAGTTGAAGGTAATACAATATCAGCCATTTTTGCCATAGGTGTCCACCAAGGCTCATGGACGATTAATGTATCAAGCGTTCTTAAAGCTTTAATAAGCTCATTTGTATCCGGATGATGGCCTAATACAGAAGCACCCACTACATACATCATTTTGATTTTTGGATAGGTGATTTCTTTGCCTTTAAATTTAACTGTTTTACCTGGATTTAAAATTGCCTCTGAAACTCTACTTGCAGGGATATTAGTATCAAGATTATTTTTACCTTGTGGTAAGCCTACCGGTAATCTTACACCTGAAAATGCTTGTCCACCACCTGAATAATGCATAGAAAAACCAAATCCACCACCAGGTAGACCTACTTGACCTATCATAGAAGCTAAAACCATTAAAGTCCAATCAGCTTGCTCACCATGATGCGCTCTTTGCATAGCCCAGTTACCTGCTAAGAAAGTTCTATTTTTCACAAAAGTATCTGCTAAGCTTGTAATAACTTTTTCTTCAACACCGGTAATATTTGCAGCCCAAGCTGGAGTTTTATCAATACCATCAGTTTTTCCAAGTAAATAAGGTAAGAATTTGTCAAAACCATCAGTATATTTTTCAATGAATTTTTTATCGTATTTTCCACTTTTATATAAATAATTCATCATACCAAGCATTAAAGCTACATCGGTATTTGGACGAATTTTAATCCACTGAGCATTTAAAATTTCTGCTGTTTGAGTGTATTGAGGATCAATAGTAATAAATTTGATATTTGATTTGCTGTATTTTTTATAATACTCATCATTACCACGATTTGCAACTTTAAAGTCAATTTGGTTACATTTATAAAGATCGGCTCCCCATAAAACATAAACTTGAGTATTTTCTAAAATAACTTCATGAGAAGTTTGTAAAGAATAAACTTCTAAATCCCCTACTATACTAGCATTAACTTTACCAGCAGCTCCATTACTATACTCTCCATCAGTGCCGATATGACCACCTAAAGCAGTATTAAAAAACCTTCCTGCTACTGAGTTACAATTGTGCAATAAACCTACATGCCCCCAAGCACCATAACTTGCATTAAATAAATTTTCAATAGGAGTTTCTTTTAATTTTTGCAATACAAGCTCTAAAGCTTTTTCCCAACTTACTCTTACAAAAGGCTCTTTACCTCTTAATTTAGGTCTTTTCTTTCCTTCTAAAAAACTTTTTCTAACACAAGGATATTTTACCCTAGTATCTGAATAAGTTCTATCAATGATAGCATCAGTGATAATAGAAGGATGTTTGTCAGATTGTTGTGGTGTAACTTTTACAAGTTTTCCCTCTGAATTTACTTCAGCCCAAAAAGCACCAAAGTGAGTTGCGTGAGGAATTTTTTTAGTATCATAAAATTTAGTTCCCTCGCTTGCAGCCATTAAAGGATTAACCGAAGCAATCGCTGAAGTAGCAGCAAGTCCTTTTAGAAATTTTCTTCTTGTTAAACTCATAAGACATCCTTTCTTAACAAAATAAAGTCAAAATAATATTATAACATTTGTATTTGATTTAAAGCTAAATTTTAATACTCCAAAAAAAGTCAATCCACTCTTTAGCTTCTTTTATATAAAACTCAGGGATTAATAATGCTGAAGGCTTATAAAAAACACTTGCTACTTTGAGTTCTAAATGAGGATATTTTTCCATTAAAACTCTTTTGATTTCTATCATAGTTTCACCACTATCTATAATATCATCTACCAAAAGAATTTTTTTATACGAACTAAGATCAGGGATATTAAAAATTTTAATCGTATCTAACTTTTGGGTATCTTCATAGTGAATAGAATTTAAAGAAAATAAATTTCTATTACCCATACCTTCTGCTAAAAAATGACCCAAAGTCATACCACCTCTTGCAATGGCAAGTAATACATCAGGATTAAATTCTTCCTTAATTTTGCGCGTAAAAGGAATAATTTCTTTTTGAAATTCTTCATAAGCATAATAATACATAATCACTTCCTATAAAAATTGTAATAAAAATACTAGCAATGAAATCGCACTTAATACAATAATACCAAGATTAATTTTATCAAATTCTTTTTGCATAATACGCATAAATAAATATGCAATAAATCCAAAAGCAAAACCTGTAGTAATAGAATAAGTTAGTGGCATCATAATGATAATAAAAAACGCACTCACTGCTATAGCTTTATCTTTAAAATTAATATTTGCAACTTCCATAAACATTAAAACACCAACAAGCACCAAAATAGGATAAATAGAATTCGCAGGAATAGCTTTAAATACTGGCAGTAAAAATAAAGTAAAAACAAAACATATAGCAGTAACTAAAGCTGTAAGTCCTGTCCTACCTCCTGCTTCTACCCCTGCTGAGCTTTCCACAAAAGCAGTTACAGTAGAAGTTCCAACAACCGCCCCCATAGCCGAACTTGCCGCATCAGCGCCCAAGGTTTTACCTAATTTTTTCTCACCTTGCTTTGGATCATCAAATATTTTTCCTCTTGAGCCTACACCTGTGATTGTACCCACACTATCAAAAAGCTGAGTAACAAAAAAAGTAAGTACTATAGGAATCATACTAAGCTCTAAAGCTCCTTTAATATCAAGCTTACCAAATATAGCACTTAAACCATTATCTCCACTAATAACTGGCAAAGATAAAAGTTGCTCAGGAAATTTAGCTCCATCAATACCAAAAATCCAAGCACACAAAGCACTTACAAAAACAGCTAAAATAAACGCAGCTTTAATCCTCCAAGCCCAAAAAACAAAAACCAAAAACAAGCCAAACAATCCAAAAAGCACTTTAGTGCTTGAAAAATCGCCCAAACCTACTAAGGTTGCTTCGCTTTTAGTGATAATCCCCATTTGCACAAGTCCCATAAAGGCTATAAAGGTTCCAATACCTGCTGATATGGCTTTTCTTAAATCATTTGGTATGCTTTTTATCACCCAAATTCTAAAATTAGTAAAAGATAATAAAGTAAAAACAATACCCGATAAAAACACAGCTCCCAAAGCACTTTGCCAAGGAATTTGATAGGTATTACACACGCTAAAAGTAAAATACGCATTTAGCCCCATACCCACACTCATAGCCACAGGAGTATTAGAGAAAAAAGCACTAAAAGTAGTAGCTATAATAGTTACTAAAGCGGTTGCAACAATTAAAGCTTCTAGTGGCATACCTGAATTACTCATAATATTTGCATTAACCGGTATAATATAAATCATTGCTAAAAAAGTAGCAATACCTGCATAAATTTCAGTTTTTATATCGCTATTATGTTCTTTAAGTTTAAAAAAATCCATTTTTATCCTTAATAAGTTTTTAATTCATTATACAAACTATCTCGTTCTATCGCTATATAACCTGAGCTTTGAATCATTTCTATAAAAGTTTTTAAACTCAAGCCATTTGAACTTTTTGCCCCACCTGCACTTTGTATACTTTCTTTTTCTATAGTACCATCTAAATCATTTGCACCAAAATCTTGAGCTACCATAGCTAAATTTATACCCATGGTTGCCCAGTATGCTTTGATATTTTTAATATTATCAAGCACTATCCTTGCAATAGCTAAGGTTTTTAAAATTTCTACCGAGCCAAGTGGTTTTTTACCTGTAATAAAACTATTATCTTGTTGCCAAACTAAAGGAATAAAAGCATTAAAACCACCAGTTTGATCTTGAAGATTTCTCAATCTTATCATATGATTGATTCTATTTTCTCTGCTTTCTATATGCCCAAAAAGCATTGTGGCATTACTTTGTCTGCCTTTTTCATGCCAAAGTTTATGAATTTTTAGCCAATTTTCACTACTTACTTTACCATGGCAAATTTTTTTTCTAATTTCTTCATCAAAAATTTCAGCCCCACCACCTGGCATAGAATCAACGCCGTATTCAAGCATTTTTTCTATCACTTCTTCATAGCTCATATTAAAAGCCCTGCTTAAAAAATCAATCTCAGCAGCAGTTAGAGCTTTAATATGCAAAAATGGATATTTTTCTTTAATCATTTTAAAAATTTCCAAATACCATTGCCATGAAGTGTTTTTATTATGCGCTGAAACGATATGAATTTCTTTGGTATCTCTCAAAACTGTTTCATCAACTATTTTCATTATCTCTTCATGCGACATAGTGTAAGGATTAGGATTTTTCCTATGTGCTGAAAAAGCACAAAATTTACAAGTATCAGCACATATATTTGTAGGATTAATATGGCGATTGATATTAAAATAAACCTTTTTACCATGCAAATTAGTTCGAATTCTTTGTGCATATTTGCCTAAAGTAAAAAGCTCTAAATCCCAAAGTTTATTAGCTTCTTCTTCATTTAATCTTTCTTGTTTTTCTAGTTTTTCTATAATTGTTTGCATATTCTTACCATTTTTTAAATTTAAATTACAATTATAGTTTCTACTTACTTAAAATTTAATACAAAGTATTTTTGGTATGATATTAAAAATCAAAATAAAGGGATTATTATCAAAAATGAATATGCAAAAAATTCAAAAATTAAAAAATTCTTTAAAAGATTATGAAGCTTATTGCTCCAGACTTTTTTTAAAACAAGGCTCGTTTAGTTTTTACCACTCTAAAGAAATTGATCGTTTTATAGAAGATGTTTACGAGCTTGTTTTGAGTGATTTTTTCGATGATTATTTTCCGCATAATGATAAATTCCCTTTTTGTATTATCGCTATTAAACAATATGCTAAAATGAATTTAAGTATAAAAGAAAATGTTGATTTATTGCTTATTTATAAAGATATAAAAGCTTATAATATCAAGCCTTTAATGAAAGCATTCATTACTTCTTTAAATGATATTAATTTAAATATCAATTATCAAATTTGTGAAATAAATGGACTTTACAATATAGCCAAAAATGAGCTAAAACAAAATATTTTACAATATCGTTATATTTGCGGTTCTAAAATTTTATTCAAACAAATCAAAGAAAAAATTTCTCAAGCTCAAGATGAGTTAAAAGAAGAATTTGCTTTGAAAATCTTGCAAGAATTTAACCCATATCATCAACCTTTAATTAAGCAAGAATTTGATATTAATAAAAATTTTGGCGGTTTAGATGAGCAACTTGATATAGAAAACTTAAGTATATTATTTAAAGATTCTCCTAAAAATTATATGCTTAATTTTATCAACGAAAAAGAATTAAGTGAATTTAAACTTGCAAGTGATTTTTTATTTTCACTTAAATGCGCAATGAATCTTTTAGAAGGCAAAAACACTAATTTATTTTTAATACAAAATTCACAAGAACTTGCTAACTTGATGCAAAAAAAAGAAAAGAAAAATTTAGATCTTAAATCCATACTTATTCAAAAAGCTATGCAATGCATGCAAACTTGTGGAATTTATACGCAATTTTTAGCAAGGTGTATCCAAGAAAAACACTATAAAGATAGTAAGCTTTATGAAACACAAGATAGCTTTTTTACTTATTCTAGCAAAAGTGAAAACCTAAGCTTGATATTAAATCAACTTTTAAAATTAGATGATAAAGATTATAATTTTGATATCAAACTCATTTTTGCATTAAAAAGAGCAGAAAATAAAGATGAAAATCTAGAATTATTCAAGAAAATTTTAGAAAGAAAACATTCTTTTGCTCTTTTAAAACTTCTTGCTGATGCTAATATTTTAAAAGATTTTTGCAAACCTCTTACTCAAAGTAAATTTTTACTCGAAGAAGAAGGTGTTTATAGCGCATTAGATAGAGCATTACTTTGCTTAAAATACTTTGAAGAAAAAGACTATGACTTTGATGAAAATACACTTTTAATAATAAAATTTACCATACTTTTAAGTGCTATTCATGAAGAAAATGAAATTTCTTTAGCAAATATTTACAGGGCTTATGTAGGAAAATTCCAAGTTGATAATGAACTTTTAGATTTTGGCTTAAGATTGTATAAAAATTTTAACGCTTTTAAAGACATTATAGAAAAAGAAGATATTTATAATTCTACTATTGTTTTAAATTTTATTTCCAAATTAAATGATATAAATACCTTAAAAACCTTACATCTTTTATCTTTTTGCAATGCTAAAGCTTTAGGTATAGAAAATCATTTTTATTATAAAAGTTTAGAAAGATTGTTTCAAAATGCGCTAGAAGGCTTTGAGGATGAAAATTTAATTGATGAGAGTCAAAGAAGAGTAAAAAAAGAACAAACTCTAAAAAGAAGTAAGGCTTTTTTAGATCTTGATGAACAAACTCAAGATAATATTACTCATATTAAATCCAATCTATTTTTTATAAAAAATAGTTTTGAAAAAATCATTAAAATAGCACAAATTGCACAAAAAGAAAATTTTACTTTTTGGCTTGATAATCAAGATAATTTTACCCTAGAGCTTATAATGAATAGAAAAAATAATCTTGAAAATATACTCAACACTTTAAGTTCTTTAAATTTAGTCTTTATGAGTTTCTTTGAATTATTTGATGAAAAAGTTTATTTGAAATTTGAATATTCAGATATAGTAAGCGATACTCAAAAACAAAGTTTAGAAAATTTACTTAATTCTAAATTGCATTTAAAAGTACAAAAAAAGGCAAAAAAACCAAACATTAAAAAAGATGAATTAAAATTAGATATGAATTACTCCAAAAGCTATGCCAAAATAACCTTAAACACAAAAGATCAAAAAGGTTTAATGGCTTATGTGATGGATGTACTTGCAAGATATGATATTATCTTAAGTGCAGCAAAAATTCAAACCATAAAAGAAAGAACGCGAAATGTTTTGATTTTGCATAAAAATGAAAGCTTGCAAGATCATAAAGATCAAATTCTTAAATCACTAATAAGCGAGTAAAAGATGTGTGGAATAGTAGGTTATATAGGAACTAAAGAAAAGAAAAAAATCATATTAGAAGGCTTAAAAGAGCTTGAGTATAGAGGTTATGATAGTGCTGGTATAGCAGTAATGAAAGATGGGGAATTAGACTTTTTTAAAGCGGTTGGAAAATTAGAAAATTTAGCTAATAAAACTGCTAATTTTAATAGTGATGGCTTTGGGCTTGCTATAGGCCATACGCGTTGGGCAACTCATGGAAAACCAACTGAAATAAATGCGCATCCGCATTTAGGACAATACTCTTGTGTAATACACAATGGAATCATAGAAAATTACCAAGAATTAAAAACAAAACTCACACAAGAAGGTATTAATTTTCTAAGTCAAACTGACACTGAAGTTATTGTGCATTTATTTGAACACTATGCAAGTAATTTAGAACCATTTGAAGCTTTTAAAAAGACTATAGCTGAGCTAAAAGGTGCTTTTGCAATCTTGCTTGTGAGTAAAAAAGATCCTAATACAATTTATTTTGCTAAAAATGCTGTACCACTCATCATCGGAAAAAATGGCGATGAAAATGAATATTATTTTGCATCAAGTGATGCGCCTTTAGTTTCTTTAGTAGATAAAGTAGCTTATCTTGAAGATGGGGATTATGGATATGTGAATTTAAACGAATGCAAAATTTGTCATGATCAAGCTTGCATACAACCTATTTTTGTAGCTTTAAGTCAAGATAAAAGTTATGCTCAAAAAGATGGTTATAGATTTTTCATGGAAAAAGAAATCTATGAGCAAAGTAGAGTTTTAGGTGAAGTTTTAATGGGACGCTTGCAAGGTGAGCAAATTGTTTTTGAAGATATAGATGAAACTCTTTTACAAAACATAGATGAAATCACACTTTGTGCTTGTGGCACAAGCTATCATGCAGCATTAAGTGGGGCTTATTTACTTGAAAGACTTGCAAAGATTAAAACTAAAGTTGAAGTAGCAAGTGAATTTAGATATAGAGAAGCCATTATAGGCAAAAATACTCTTTTTATAGTAATCTCACAAAGTGGTGAAACAGCTGATACACTTGAAGCTTTAAAAATAGCAAAAGCACAAGGAGTTAAAACTTTAGCAATATGTAATGTGGATAATTCTAATATCGTGCGTTTGGCTGATATATCATTACTTACTAGAGCGGGCATTGAAAAAGGTGTGGCTTCAACTAAAGCTTTTGCTACTCAAGTGGCAACTTTATGGATGCTTGCAATCTATCTTGCGCAAAAAGCAAATTTGGATATGAGTAAAGAAATCAAAGCTTTAAGAAGCTTGCCAAGTATAGTTAAAGTTGAACAAAACTTACATGAAAAAGTGCATAGAATTTCAAAAAGATACCTACATGGCCACGGCTTTTTCTTTATAGGAAGAGATGTATTTTATCCACTAGCATTAGAAGGAGCTTTAAAATTAAAAGAAATTTCATACTTACATGCTGAAGGCTATCCAGCAGGTGAAATGAAACATGGACCTATTGCTCTAGCAGATAGTGAGCTTTTTACTGTTGCACTAATGCCGCAAAATTGTCTTTATGAAAAAACCAAATCAAATGTAGAAGAATTAGCTGCAAGGGATTCTACTTTGCTTGCTATTTCTCCACTTGATTTTGACTTAAGCGATGATTTTATAAGAACTTCAAAACAAGAACATTACATGTGTGAATTTTTTGAAATGATGGTGATCTTACAACTTCTTGCTTTAGAAGTTTCTATAAGACTTGGCAATGATGTGGATATGCCAAGAAATCTAGCAAAAAGTGTTACCGTAGAATAAATATTTTGTGTAGTTTTGAAAAAACTACACTTTTTTTCAAAAATTTTATAAATACTTCTTAAATTATAAGCAAACTTTAGGGTTTATTTGGCTTAAATATCATATCTTATTTTATTACAAGGAAAGGCCATGGAATATAGAATCGAACACGATACTATGGGAGAGATTAAAGTTCCTAATGACAAATATTGGGGTGCGCAAACTGAAAGAAGTTTTGAAAATTTTAAAATTGGTTGCGAAAAAATGCCAAAAGTTTTAATTTATGCTTTTGCAAATCTTAAAAAATCTTTGGCTTTAGTAAATAACAAACTTGGCAAATTAGATGATGCTAAAAAAAATGCTATTGTGCAAGCTTGTGATGAAATTGTAGCAGGAAAATTTGACGATAATTTCCCACTAGCAATATGGCAAACAGGTTCGGGCACACAAAGCAATATGAATATGAATGAAGTTATAGCAAATCGTGCCACTGAAATTATGGGTGGAGATTTTAGAAAAGAAAAACTTGTTCATCCTAATGATCATGTAAATATGAGCCAAAGCTCAAATGATACTTTTCCAACTGCTATGAGTATAGTTTCAGTAGAGCAAGTAGAAAAAAAACTTATCCCTGCTTTAGATGAGCTTATTGCAACTTTTGAAAAAAAAGTAAAAGAATTTGAAGGGATTATTAAAATAGGAAGAACTCACCTTCAAGATGCTACACCACTTACCCTTGCTCAAGAATTTAGTGGATATCTTTCTATGTTACTTCATTCAAAAGAGCAAATCATCGCTTCTTTACCTACATTAAGAGAGCTTGCAATAGGCGGGACAGCTGTTGGCACAGGATTAAATGCACATCCAGAACTTAGCGAAAAAGTAAGCGAAGAATTAAGCAAGCTTTTGGGTACTAAATTTGTTTCAAGTCCAAATAAATTTCATGCACTAACAAGCCATGATGCTATTAATTTTACTCATGGAGCTATGAAAGGCTTAGCTGCAAATTTAATGAAAATAGCAAATGATATTAGATGGTTAGCAAGTGGCCCTAGATGTGGTCTTGGAGAGTTAAATATACCTGAGAACGAACCAGGAAGTTCTATCATGCCAGGTAAGGTTAATCCTACTCAGTGTGAAGCTTTAACTATGGTTGCAGTGCAAGTTATGGGAAATGATGCAGCTATTGGTTTTGCAGCAAGCCAAGGAAATTTCGAGCTTAATGTTTTTAAACCTGTGATTATTTATAATTTTTTACAAAGTCTTGATTTATTAGCTGATGCTATGCATTCATTTAATATCCACTGTGCTGTTGGTATAGAACCAAATAAAGAAAAAATAGATCATAATTTACATAATTCCTTAATGCTAGTGACTGCATTAAACCCACACATTGGCTATGAAAATGCAGCTAAAGTAGCAAAAAATGCTCACAAAAAAGGTATTTCTTTAAAAGAAAGTGCTATGGAACTTGGTTTGGTAAGCGAAGAAGACTTTGCTAAATTTGTAGATCCTACAAAAATGATAGGACCAAAAAAATAATCAAAAGACTAGGAATATCCTAGTCTTTTCTTAAGAGTTAATATGATTTATGAAAATGATTTTTTATTTATAGAAAAAGAAAATTCTCAAATTCCTTGGGTAAAAATTTTTACTAAAGAAAATTACAGAGAATTAAGTGATTGTCCAGCCTTTTTACAAAATATGCTTTTTCAGTATGTTTTAGCTTGTGAATTAAGCCTTAGAGAATACTATAACCCAGAAAAAATCAACATAGCTTCCTTTGCAAACTATGTACCAAGAGTGCATTTTCATGTTATGGCACGTTTTAAAGAAGATGGATTTTTTCCTGAAAGTATGTGGGGAAAACAGCAAAGAGAAATTAAGGATTTAAATTTACCTGATTTTGAAGGATTCACATCAATATTACTTAACAAAATAAAAAATATTCATGTTTAAAAAATTTATTAATTCTAGCTATCTAGCTTTATTAAATCATCCACTTGGAGTTATTTTTTATTTATGTTTTTGGTTTTTTATAGCATTTTTTTATAATTCATACCAAACTAGTATTTTTGTACTTTTAACCCTATTTATAATTTTTTGCGAAACATTCACTAACTCAAAAAACAATTTAATACAAAATTATAAAAACTTGCAAAATTTATGGGTTGGATTTTTTGGACTAATTTTTTACATATTTTTAAATTTTATTTTTAAAGATGGCATAGAAAATTATTTAATATTTCTTACTAACAATACCTTATATATTTCTTTAACAACGGCTCTTATAGCTTTAGTATGTGCAAGAAAATTATATGATTTTAATTATTTTCATCATTTTTTAGCCGCCCTTTCTTTTAGCATAAGCTTTTGGCTTATTTTTGGTGTATTTTTGGCCATATTTTATAGTTCGTTTAATTTTTTATTTGATATTTCTTCAAGCATGTTAAATTCTCATGTTCTATCATTATGGCTTTTTAGTGCTGGAATTTTTTCTTTATTTTTACTTGGTAATTTTACCTCATATAATTTTCATAAAATTTTTATATTCATACTAAATGCTTTTAGTGTTTTATATATTATTATGCTTTTTGCTTATGGTTTAGGGGCGTTATTTAGTCTTTTAGAAAATCTTAGCATAGTTCATTTGTGCCTTTGGTTTGGTAATTTTTTATTAATTAATCTGTGGATAAATTTATCTTTTTATAAAATCAAAAAAGCACTACTCTATGCCTTTTTTATTGTAGTACTATCACTAAATATTTTCGTATTTTATGCTATTATAATTAGAATTGCACAATATGGCTTTACACCAGAACGCTTAGCAGTATTGGCTTTAAATTTATGGCTATTGATAGCAAATTATCTAAGCGTGTTTAAACAAAAAATAGCATTAAAATTTTCTTTTTATCTACTTGCACTTATGGCACTATTTTTAGGATTTTTTGCAAATTACATAAGCTTTTCTTCACAAAAATATCAATTGCAAAAATTAGAAAACTCTATACATTCTTTAGATCTTGACTATATTCAAAGCAGGCAATATTATAATCAAATTAAAAGTATCAAAAACACTTTGCACAATCTTAATAAAAATTATAACAACAATTATAGTTTTGATGATTTTTTAAAAACTTATAATTTAACTCATTTAAAACCACAAAAGATAGAATTTCACAATATGTCCAAAAAATTTCATCCAAAATACTCCAAATTAAAAGAAAATTATGATGAAGTATTATTTGATTTTATTGCTGGTTCAAGCGACTTTAAATATTTTATGAAAATTGATGATAATACCTTATATTTTTTACTTCAAGAAAAAGAACTTTTAAAGCTTGAAAATTTTGACAAAATCTTAAAAAATTATCAGAAAAATTCGCAATTAAGCTACAAACTTAACAATAACTCATCTTTGATTTTTATCCCTTTGGAGTTTGACATTAATATAAAAGGTCAAATAACATTTTTTAAAACTCATGTTTTTATTAAAAACAGCAAATAAATTATTTAATATAGCAAACTAAAATATCAAAAAAGAAAGGTTTAAACTATGAAACAGTTGTTGTTTTTACTTACACTTTGCTCATTTGCATTTTCCACACAATGTGAGGTTAAAATAGAGCAAATTCAAAAAGAAATAGCTTATGCTAAAAATTACAATCATCAAGAAAAAGCTTCAAGTTTAGAATTAGCTTTAAAAGAAGTTCAGGCAGATTGTGCAAAAGATCCTCTTTTTTATGATAAAAAATTAGAGGCTAAAAAATTTAAAGAGCAAGAGATAGAAAAAATCGAACAAGAGTTAAAAGAATTAAAAAAACAAAAAGATTATATGAGCAAAACAGAATATAAAAATAAAAAACAAGCTTTAAAAGACAAAAAAGACAAAATCAAAAAAGAGATTGAAGAATACATCAACAAACTCTAATTTAATTCCAAATTTGCCACCATTTTTTATTTTGTTGTTTTAATTTTTGCATTAAAATATTTTGATTTTTTAATGCAAACTCATTTTCTTCATCAAGCTTTAATAATTCTTTAGCACACTCTAAAGCTTGCTCGTATTCTTTTAACTCTTCTAAACACTGAATTTTTCCCACCAAAGCATCGGTATTTTCATTTGCTATCTTTAAACAATCTTCATAACATTGCAATGCATCATGAAAATCACCTAAATTTCTTAAACACTCTGCCTTATAATAATGTGTCCAATTTTGACTTTCATCTAAATTTAAAGCCATATTAAGATATTTTATAGCTTCTTTAAAATCTTGCGAATATACTTTAACCGCACCCATAAAATGATAACATTCATGTGATTTTGGTTCAAGCTCACTTGCTTTTTTTGCTGCTTTGAAGCTTTCATCATATTTTCCTAAAAAGCTTAAAATTTGTGCTTTTTCTATCCAGTACTCCCCAATACCATCAATTATTTTTAAACATTCATTGATATCTTTTAAGGCTTCGTTGTATTTTTCAAGATTTCTTTTGCATTTTGCTCTATGAAAATATGATTCATCATCTTCTTCATTACTTAAAATCACACTATCATAACATTTTATCGCTTCTTCAAACATATAAAGATCTTCATAACAAAGTCCCTTATAATACTTTGCTCCATTATGATTTTTATCAATTTTTAAAGCCTTATCTAAATCTTCTATAGCTTCTTCTTCTAAGCTTAAATTATATTTAGCAATTCCTCGCCAAAAATAAAGTTTAAAATTATTTTTATCCACCTTGTGCGCTGCATTACAATAAGCTATTAATTCTTCATAAGATTCAAGTTCTTTCGCACAATATGCTCTTTCAAACAATACATCTTTTAAATCAATATAATCTTTATATGTTTTTATAAGCTCGTTGTATTCATCCATAGCTTCTTGAAATCTTTCAAGCTTGCTTTTAATCCAAGCTCTTTGAGAAAGAGAATTAGCATAATCTTGAGTATTATTTTGCTTTTTATAATATTTAACAGCTAACTCGCTATCTTCTAAAGCTTCCTCATATTTTTCAAGATCAGATTTTAAATAAGCCCTATTAAAAAACACATCAGGGTATTCTTTTTGATATTTTAAGGCTTTTTCATAACTTATCAAAGCTTCATCATATTTGTCTATTTTATATAAGCTATTGCCCAAATGATAAAAACCATAAGGGACTGCGTGTTCAAGCTCTGCTAATTCTGATGGAGTAAAATCATGCTTTCTTACTCTTTCTTGATAATATTTAGCTGCTAAGTCAAAATCCTCTATAGCCTCTTCAATCATTTTTAGATTAATTTTAGTATTACCTCTATTAATATATGCTTGAGCGTATTCTTCATAAAGCTCAATTGTTTTATCATAATACTTCAAAGCTTGTTCATAATCTTTTAAATCATACAAAACCCTAGCCAATGCAAAACATGGATATTGTAAATTTTCATCTAAATCGATTGATTTTTTAAAAGCATCTATTGATAATTCTATCTTTTCTAAATCTTTATAAATATGTCCCAAAATCAAATATGCCATTGCATTTTCATTGTCTAGTTCAATGGATTTTAAGCAATCTTGCAAAGCTCCTTCTAAATCATCAACCTTGCGTTTATTATTAGCCCTTTTATAATACGCATCAGCAAAACTCTCATCTTGCTCAATCATCTTAGTAAAAAATTCTATAGCTTTTTGATAATCTTCTAAATTCTCATAAGCTACCCCTTGATAATAAAAAATCTGCGAGGATTCAAAGCCTAAATCTTGAGACTTTTTAAAATCAATCAAAGCTTGTTTTGGATCAACACTAAGCAAAGCAATAGCTCTAGTATAATAAGCTATATAATATTCTGGAGCTAAATCAATACAAATTTGCAAATCTTTTAAAGCTTTTGTATGCTCATCTAAAAGTATATAAACCCTAGCTCTATTAAAATATGCTAAATAATATGTATTATCCAGTGCTATAGTTTTATTAAAAACCAAAAGTGCTTCTTGTAATAAATCTAATTTAAAATTACACAAACCCAAAAGATTAAACAAAAATACATTACTAGGATCAAATTCTACAGCTATAGTTGCGTCTTTAAGCGCTTCTTGAAATTTCAAACAATTAAATCTACAAAGCGCTCTATTATGGTAAGCTTCTAAAAGCAAACGATGTTTGTCCTCATCATCTATAAAAATCATTTTACCATCTTGAGCAAGCGTAACTTCGCCTTTACAAAAAGCTATAAGCTCACTTAAAACCTCATCACATTTTTCAAATTCTGAATTTTCAAAATATTCTTTAGCTAAATCTGATAACTCAGTGATTAGATTATCCAAATCTTAATCCTAGTTTTGATTTTCTTTATTTAGACTTTTTAAAAATTCTTCTATATTATATTTTGCTCTATAAGTTTCACTCATTAAATGAATTAAAATATCACCTAAATCAAGTACAGTCCATTCTTCACTACTTTCTATATTTAAAAACTCTTCACCCTTACTTTTAAGATTGGTTTTTAAATCATCAATCAAAGAAAGCGCATGTCTTTCTCCCATAGTAGTAGCAATCACTACAAATTTAACAAAATAATCTTTATCTTGCATATCAAAAGTTTCTATTAAATCCGCTTTTTTATCATCTAAAATCTGCACTATATTATTAATTCTTTCTTGCATTATTTTCCTTTTGTTAAATATTTTTAAATTTAGAATAATAAAGCTTAACTTCTTCTTTGATTTGCTCACAAACTTGCGATGTTTGCAAGGTTTCTCTTATAAAAGAAGAAGAAATATCTACTTTAGTATCTAAAGTTTTAAAATGTTTTGGTATAAAAATATCATCTCTTTTAGCTACAACAAATTCTACCAAATTTTGCAATCTTTCAAATTCATGCCATTTTTCAAGACTTTGTAAATGATCAGCTCCCAAAATAAGATAAAATTTAGAAATTTCATATTGCTTATACAAAAAATCAACACTTTCTATACTAGGTACAGGTCTTTGTTTTTTTATTTCAAAATCACAAATTTCAACTTTTTCTAAACCTCCCCAAATCATCTCGCACCATTTTAAGCGCCTTTGTTCATTTGCGGTAAATTCTTGCTTAAAAGGGCTAATAAAAGTAGGCATAATAATGAGTTTATCAAGCTCTAAATTTGCTAGTGCATTAAAGACTACAGCATTATGCCCTAAATGGGGTGGATCAAAACTGCCACCAAAAAGTGCGATTTTCATTAAAATTTAACCTTTTTTTAGTAGAATTTTACCTACTTAATCATAAAAAGGAAATGAAAATGGCTGTAAAAGTTGCAATAAATGGTTTTGGACGCATTGGAAGATGTGTTGCAAGAATTATTATGAAGCGCGATGATATCGAACTTGTAGCAATTAATGATACTACTGATATAGAGCTTACTAAATATCTTTTTAAATATGACACCGTTCATGGGGTATATGATGGTAGTGTTGAAAATGAAGGTGATGATTTAATAATTGATAATAAAAAAATAAAAGTTTTAAAAAGCAGAAATGTAGCGGATTTAGACTTTGCAAAATATGGTGCACAAATTGTTTTAGAATGCACTGGCGCGCACTTAACTATGGAAAAATGTCAAGGATTTTTAGATCATGGAGTGCAAAAAGTTATCATGAGTGCACCTGCAAAAGATAAAACTCCAACTTATGTTTTAGGGGTAAATGCCCACGAATATAAAGGCGAAAACATCATCTCAAATGCAAGTTGTACTACTAACTGCCTAGGACCAATTTGTAGAGTTTTACAAGATAATTTTGGCATAGAAAAAGGTTTAATGACAACCATTCATGCCTACACAAACGGACAAAGCATTATTGATGCAAAAGCTAGAGATAAAAGAAGATCACGCGCTGCTGCACAAAATATCATCCCTACTTCAACTGGTGCAGCAAAAGCTATGAAGCTTGTTATGCCTGAGCTTGATGGAAAATTACATGGTCAAAGCATGCGTGTGCCTGTGGCTGATGTATCAACTGTGGATTTAACTGCAACTTTAAAGAAAAAAGTAAGTAAAGAAGAAATCAACGAAGCCTTTAGAAAAGCAGCTGCTAGCAATTTAAAAGGTATATTATTAGTAGATGATGAAGAAAGAGTTTCAAGTGATTTTATAACTTGCTCTTATGGTGCAATTGTAGCAAGTGATTTAACCCAAGTAATTTGTGATGATTTTATTAAAGTGGTTGCTTGGTATGATAATGAATGGGGATATTCTTCTCGTTTAGTAGATATGGCAGTATTTGTGGCAAAGGCTTAAGATGAGTAGTATTTTATCGATTAAAGATATTGATCTTGCAAAGAAAAAAGTATTTATAAGATGTGATTTTAATGTTCCTCAAGATGAATTTTTAAATATTACCGATGATCGCCGTATTCGCTCGGCTATCCCTACTATAAGATATTGTTTAGATAATGGCTGTGCGGTTATTTTAGCTTCACATTTAGGGCGTCCAAAAGAAATAGCTTCAAAATATTCTTTAGAGCCGGTTGCAAAAAGACTTGCACGTTTAATGGCTAAAGAAGTCATCATGGCTAAAGATGTTATAGGCGAGGATGCAAAGAAAAAAGCTAGTGAATTAAAATCAAGTGAAATTTTGCTTTTAGAAAATTTACGCTTTGAAAAGGGTGAAACTAAGAATGATGAAAACTTAGCTAAAGAACTTGCTTCTATGGCTGATGTTTATATTAATGATGCTTTTGGAGTTTGCCATAGAGCCCATGCTAGCGTTGAAGCTATTACAAAATACTTTGATAATGCAAACAAAGGTGCGGGATTTTTACTCCAAAAAGAAATAGAATTTGCAAGTAATCTTATCAAACACCCTGCGCGTCCTTTTGTAGCTGTAGTGGGTGGTTCTAAAGTGAGTGGGAAATTGCAAGCTTTAACTAACTTACTTCCAAAAGTAGATAAATTAATCATAGGCGGAGGTATGGCCTTTACTTTCTTAAAAGCTCAAGGTTATGATATAGGAAATTCTCTCTTAGAAGAAGATTTAATTGAAGAAGCAAATAAAATCTTACTCAAAGGTAAAAATCTAGGGGTGAAAATTTATCTTCCTGTGGATGTTACAGCAGCACAAACTTGCTCTCAAGAAGCAGTGATGAAATACACCCCTGTGCAAGAAATTCCCGCAGGTTGGATGGGACTTGATATAGGTCCTGCTAGTGTAAGATTGTTTAAAGAAGCACTTTCTGATGCTCAAACTATATGGTGGAATGGACCTATGGGAGTTTTTGAAATCGATAAATTCTCAAAAGGTAGTATTAAAATGAGCCATTATATTAGCGAATCTCATGCAACAACTGTAATAGGTGGTGGCGATACTGCTGATGTTGTAGCAAGAGCAGGTGATGCTGATGAGATGACTTTCATTTCAACCGGTGGTGGAGCATCATTAGAGCTTATAGAAGGAAAAGAACTTCCTGGTGTAAAACCTTTAACTATAAAGGATAATGAATGATTTTTGCAGCAAATTTAAAGTGCAATCATACAAGATCAAGCTTTGAACTTTACGCTCAAAAATTAAACCAAAACTTAAACAAAGAAGATGAAATTTTCATCTTCCCTCCTAGCATAGCTTTCTTAAAAGACAATTTTTCATTTCAACAAGGCGCGCAGAATTTCTACCCTTGCGAAAATGGAGCTTATACTGGAGAAATAGGTAAAATTCACCTAGAAGAATTTAACATCAAAAGCGTTTTAATAGGCCATTCTGAAAGAAGAGCTTTAAAGGAAGATGAAAGTTTTTTAAAGGCTAAATTTGACTTTGCAAAAAATCTTGATTTTAATATCATTTATTGCATAGGCGAAAGCTTAGAAACTAAAAAAGCTAACAAAAGCTTGGATTTTTTAAAAAAACAAATTGAAAATATTGATCTATCTTATAAAAAACTTATCATAGCTTATGAGCCTATTTATTCTATAGGTACAGGAGTTAGTGCTAATCTTGATGATATTAACACCATACTTAATTTTTTAAGAGAATTTACTAACGCTAAGCTTTTATATGGTGGAAGTGTTAATCAAAACAATATTAAAGAAATTTGTGCTTTAAAAAATTGTGATGGAGTGTTAATAGGTTCAGCTGCATTAAATGCAAATGATTTTTTAAATATGATACAAATAGCTAAAGGTTAAAAAATGTCTTTAAGCAATGAAGAATTAAAAAGCATATTAGAGCGTAAAATCGCTCTATTGGAAAACTCACACAAAGAAGAAAAAAATATCTCATTAGAGGTTGTAAATTCCATTATTAAAATTTTAGGTTTACCAAATGATTTTAGCCCTTTAGCGCATAGATATTTTCAACTTCATACCCCGCCTAGTCTCATATGGCTTCATTTAAGTGAATGCACAGGGTGTAGCGAGAGTTTGCTTAGAACTTCATTGCCTGACTTTTTAGATCTGATTTTTGATTTTATTTCTTTAGAATATCATGAAACCTTTATGAG
Source organism: Campylobacter sp. IFREMER_LSEM_CL2101 (assembly GCF_025771825.1). NCBI lineage: Bacteria > Pseudomonadati > Campylobacterota > Epsilonproteobacteria > Campylobacterales > Campylobacteraceae > Campylobacter > Campylobacter sp. IFREMER_LSEM_CL2101. The sequence continues at coordinate 237,463 of NZ_JAKMQZ010000001.1, read as the reverse complement.
TGCAAGCGGACACCAGGCAGAATCGCATTTAGAGGAAGTTTTAGAAAAAAAAGATTTTCTTTTAGCTGTTGAAGGTGGGGTTTGTGCTATAGATCCTTTTTATCTAACTATAGGAGCACATGGTGAAAATGGGTATGAAATTTTACAAAAATGTGCCAAAAATGCCAAAACAATCTTTGCTATGGGAACTTGCTCAAGCTATGGAGGAATTCAAGCTGCACATCCAAATCCTACCAAAAGCATAGGAATTTCTAAAGTCTTAGAAGAAAAAGTAATCAATATACCAGGTTGTCCTCCAAGTGATGTAAATATCATCGCAGCGCTTTGCTTTTATATATTATTTGAACAAGACATGGCTTTAGATGAGCAAAATAGGCCTTTAGCTCTTTATGGAAAATGCTTGCATGATTTATGTGAAAGAAAAGCTAAATTTGAAGCAGGAAATTTTGCTCAAAGTTTTGATGATGAAAATATAAAACAAGGTTATTGTCTTTTTAAAGTAGGTTGCAAAGGACCTTATGCTTATAATAATTGCCCTAAGGTTAAATTTAACTCCAAAACCTCTTGGCCAGTAGCTGCAGGACATGGCTGTATTGCTTGCAGTGAAGAGAATTTTTGGGATGATTTTGGTTTTTATGAAAAACCTATGAGTAATGAATTTGCTTATAATGATTTTTCTATTATATTAGATGATAAAATAGTCCATAATAGTTCTATCGATGAGCTTGATTCAGATAATATCTTACTGGATTTAGAAAGTGAAATTAGTGGGATTTTTTATCAAAATAATACAAAGATTAATTTTTTAGATTTTAGTTTTGAAGCTAATCCTAAAGTTTTTTTAAATAATTTCGCAAAAACCAAAATGGCTATGACTTTAGTGCAAAATTACCAAGAGCAATTTAAAACATATTATGATTTTATACAAGAAAATTATGGTGATGAAAGCAAAATTAGCAATAATATCTTAGATTTATTTTATTTTATCTATCCATTTATTAGTGGAAAAAAATTAAACCATTTAGATGAGTTTTTAGATCTTGCTTTAGCTTATAAGTTTAAACATCCTAGTAAATTTGATTTTAAAACCACAATTAATGAGCAAGCAAAGCTTGATGTTTCTAAATCTATGCGTATGCCTTTGATTTATATTTTAGGTGGCTTAGATAAAGAAGCCATTGCCTTTGGGTTGATTTTTTCTTTAAAAGAACATTTAAAACAAGCTCTAAAAGCATGCAAAAAAACACACAATAAAAAGCAAATTTTAATATGTGCAAAAAATGAAAAATTATTAAAATTATTTTGGGATTTAACGAGCATTTAAAGACTTAATGTTAAAATATTTATCTCCCTAATATTTGAAATTTGCAAAGTATAAAAACTTTGCAAATTTGTTTAAGATTGAGTTATTTTGACGATATAGCTTTATCTTGACTTGAAAGGAATGTTATGCAAATTTCTAGTTATAATTCTCAAAATTTTTCTATGGATATTAAAACAAAAAACGGTAACCATCTTTCTTTTTCTATGTATGATAAAAAAGAGGCAAAATTAGACAAAGATGGCAACTCAGCTTCTTTAAGCCTTAGAAATCAATTTGGTTTTTCATTCTCATACAATGGAACCAAACTTTCACAAGAAGAAATTGAAGAAATAAAAGAAGCAGTAGCTAAAGTACAACCTCAAATCGATGAATTTATGAAAAACTCAAGAGTAGGAACTTTAAAACCAAAAGAGCTTATCACTACTGCAATGAAAATTGGTAATGCCTTACCTGAACCAAAAAATGAAGAACACAAAAAAGCCACTTTACATGAATTATTAAATACTATGGATAAAAGCTTAAACAAAGAAATGAATAAAACAGATCTTGAAGATATTAAAAAGCAAATTTTCCAAGATAGCGCTAAATTATTAGAAGAAATTTGGGAGCAATATAACAAGCAAAAAGAAGAAAAAGAAGAAGATAACAAAGAATTTGGATTTTATGCTTAAAAAAGGAAACAAAATGGAAGTAAAAGATATTTTAAAAAGCATGCTAGAACTCCAGCAAAAATTAAATGATGACACCAACGGCATAGGTTGGGAAAATGGTTATACCAAAGAAGGTAAATTAATCAGTTTTAGAAGATGTATTTATATGGAGTGTGCTGAGCTTATTGATTCTTTTGCTTGGAAACACTGGAAAAGCATACATACTCCTGCAAATTGGGATAATGTACGCATTGAAATAGTAGATATATGGCATTTTATTTTGAGTTTAATTTTAGAAGAATACAAAGAAAAACAAATCGATGATAAAAACTTCATAGCAGAAGAAGTTTCTTCTGTAACTTTTTTTGATGATTTTTGCAAAGAAACTTCTAATCCAAATGAAGCAGATATCTATGGAATTTTAAATGATATTGAACTTATTATCCATAAGTGCAGTGGTTTTGATTATGATTTAGGTGAACTTTTAAGCGTGTATTTTGTTTTGGCTAGAAAATGTGGTTTAAATTTCTTTGAGCTTTATAAAACCTATATTGGAAAAAATATATTAAATCAATTCAGACAAGAAAATGGCTACAAAGAAGGCACTTATAAAAAAACTTGGAATGGCACAGAAGATAATGAAGTTTTAAATCAAATTTTAAAAGAAACACTAGATTATAAAGAAATTTATCAAAAGCTTCAAGAAAATTACAATCAAATTAAATGAATATACTATACCTAAGCTTGCAAGATTTTCTTAGCAAGCCTTTTTTAAAATTTTCTCTCTTGCCATTTTTGATTAGTTTATTCCTTTTTGCCTTGCTTGTATATTATAGTTATGATATATTCTTTTCTTATATAGAAGATGTGGTTAGCGGATCTTTTATGGCTTGGTTTTTTAGCTTTTCTATAGTGCAATTTTCACTTGCATTTTTAAGCGCTATAGGCGGATTTTTCATAGTGGTATTTGCCTCAGTGTTTTTTACCATGCTAATAATTTCTTTTTTAACTCCTTATATTGTGAAAAAAATCAATCAAAGATATTACAACTATTCCATACAAAAAGAAGTAAATTCTTTAGAGGTTTTACTTAAAACATTCAAATTTATACTCATCTCATGCGTATTGTTTGTAGTAGCTACTTTCTTATTGATTATACCTTTTGTTAGTATTGTGATTTATTATGGAGTATTTTATTATTTATTTCACAAACTTTTATTATTAGATGTATTAAGCAATGTCTTAGATAAAAACAACTTTGATGATTTTTATAAGAACTCATCACCCTTATACTTTAAAATCATCACTTTAATCTTTTTTGCTTTATCAAGCATACCTTTACTTGGTTTATTTTTACAAGTATTTTATGTGATTTTCTTGACTCATTTAAGTTATCAAAAAATCTTAAAACTTAAAGTTAGTAACAATGAATGAAAGAATTAAAAATTTCATCCATTCACAAAAGCTTTTAAATTTAAGCATGCTTGATGAGGATGGTGGAGTATATTGTGCAAGTTGTTATTATGCTTTTGATGACAAAAATTTAGCTTTAATCTTTGCCAGTGAAGAACACACCAAACACATTCAACTTGCTTATAAAACACCCAAGGTAGCAGTTAATATAGCACTAGATACAAACATCATCAATCTCATTAAAGGAGTGCAAATTAAAGCTCTTTTTCAAAAAGCTACCAAAGAACAAGAAAAAATATACTATGAAAAATTTCCCTTTGCAAAACTTGCACAAGCTTGTATTTTTGCTTTAAATATACGATGGGCAAAATATACTGACAATAAAATTTTACTTTCTAAAAAATTAGAATTTTTTATTTAAAAATACTTTAAAATATAATATTTTTTAACAAAAATTAACTATATTTATAAATTTTTAAATATTTTTTGAATAAAATCATATAAATTATCATAATCACAAAGCCTCAAAATTTGGCTTTTTAAGGAGAAAAAATGCTCTCTTCCATTAAGAAATACCTACTAGGTAATTTTTCCAACAAAATAGCTTTCTTAGTTTGTATTTTTGTCGTAGTTTTGCTATGTGTTTTAGGTTTTTTTAACTATGTTAAATCTAAATCTAATAGTCATACCCTACTAGTTCAATTTCAGCAAAAAGTTGCTTTTGATGTAAGTAAAAGATTTGATTTATATGCGAGCGATAGACGCAATGTGATTGATTCTTTAACAAAATATATCAAAGAAAACAAACACAATCTAAATTCAGCACAATATACTAGTTTATTAAAATCTTTAGGAGATTCTTTAGGTTTTGATTTAACCTATGTAGGTTTTGAAGATGGATCTATGTTTAGATCAAATGGCAACAATCAAACCCCAGAAAGTGGATATGATCCTAGAGCTAGAGGATGGTATCAAGAAGCTAAAGAAAAAAGAGAGTTAATTGTCACAGAGCCTTATATATCATCTAGCATGAAAAAACCAACTATTTCTTATGCCAGCCCTATTATAGAAAATGGAAAGGTTATAGGCGTAGTTGCTGCGGATTATGATTTGAAAAAATTCTCAGAAGAAGTTTTAGCTATAGGCAAAACGCCTTATTCGCACGCAGCAGTTTTAGCTGATGATGGAACCTATCTTTTTCATACTGATTCATCTAAAATCCTAACTTCAACTGAAATTAGTAAAGATATCATTTCAAACTATTTTAAAACACCTGAGGGTGCAAATAAAGCTCTTTCTAAAGATATTTTTAAAATGCAAACCAAAGAAGAAGGAACTAAAGCTTTAATTTGCAATGGCAGTATTAATCCAAAATATACTATTTGCTCTATAGCTGATTATGATTTTTATAGCGATGCAGCCGAGCAAACACTAATGGAACAAATCATCATTTCTCTAATTGCTATTTTTATTACTTTGATTTTCATTAGAATGATTATCTCTTACAATCTTAAACCAATTGCTATTATTTCATCAGGATTGCATAATTTCTTTAATTATTTAAATCACAAAGACGCTCATTCTCATCCTATTAAACTTAAAACCCAAGATGAATTTGGAAAAATGGCAGATGAGATTAACGAAAATATCAATATCATCAAAGAAGCTCTAAGCAAAGACGCAAAAGCCATTGAAGAATCTGTAAATGTTGCTAGAAAAATAGAAACAGGTGAGCTTAATTTACATATTAGTTCTCATGCTAATAATCCTCAAATTCAAGAACTTATAGAAGTTTTAAATAAAATGCTTACTACCTTACAAGCAAAAATCGGTAGCGATTTAAATGAAATTCAAGCTGTGTTTGATAGTTACAAGCATTTAGATTTTACAGCAGCTATCAATACGCCAAAAGGTGATGTTGAAAAGGCAATCAATGCGCTTGGAAATGAAATCAAAAACATGCTCTCACAATCACTTAACCAAGGCGAGTTATTAAATCAAAAAGCTGAAGCACTCAAACAAAGTATGCAAGAGCTTACTAATGATGCCACTCATCAAACCTCATCACTACAAGAAAGCGCAAGAGCTTTAGAGCAAATGAACTCAGCCATGAGTGAAATCTCTATTAAAGCGCAAGATGTTGTAAAACAAAGTAATGATATTAAAAGCGTTACCACAGTAATTTCAGATATAGCTGAGCAAATCAACTTGCTTGCATTAAATGCTGCTATTGAAGCTGCACGTGCAGGCGAGCATGGACGTGGCTTTGCTGTTGTTGCTGAAGAAGTTAGAAACTTAGCAGAAAGAACTCAAAAGTCTTTAGGTGAGATTGAAGCAAATACTAATATCTTGGCTCAATCTATAAGCGATATGGGAGAAGCTATAAAAGAAGAAGCAGATGATATTAGTCAAATCAATGAATCAGTAGCTACTATAGAAAAACTCACACAGCAAAATTCTCAAACAGCTATACAAACCAATACTATTGCAAATGAAGTAGATTCTTTAGCACAAGATATACTAAGTGAAACAAAAAAAAGAAAATTTTAAATATAAAGATGCCTTTTAGGCATCTAATTTTTAAGAAAAAGAAGGTTTAATTTGCTCTAACCAAGCATCAATTCTACTTTCTGTTAAATTCTCATGATTGTCATTATCTAATGCAAGTCCTACAAATTTATCACCTTCTACGGCTTCACTTGATTCAAAAGTATAACCACCCGTAGAAACAGCACCTACCAAATTTGCACCTGCTGCTTTTAAAGCTTGAGCAAGTTTTCCCATAGCACTGCAATATGTATCTGAATAGCTTTCACTATCTCCCATACCAAAAACCGCAACAGTTTTGCCACTAAGATTTAAAGCTGAAAAATCAAAACCATCCCAATCATCTTGAAAATCACCACTTCCCCAAGTAGAAGTACCACAAATTAATTTATCATAAGAATTAATTTTCTCTGCATTAATATCTGCGATATTTAATACATCAGAAATTCCTAATTTTTGAGCGATCATATTTGCTGCACTTTCAGTATTACCCATAGAGCTACCATAAATTACTGCTATTGACATTTAACATCTCCTTAAAATTTGATTATTAATAGTATAGGGAACTAATTTTAGCAAAGTTTTGTTATTTTCACATAAAAAATGTCTTATTTCTTTATGCTGAGTGAAATTTTTATTTCTTGGATACACAATATAAAATCTTTCAAAAGAATTATCTTTTATAAATTGCAAAGCAAATTCTATATCTTTATCATTATCTTTATAAAATAAAGGCATAACCGCCATTTTTTCATTGATAATAATAATGTTTTTGTAAATTGTTACTTTGGATTTGGTATTGCTTTTGCAAATTTTATCATACACAAAAGCCTCAAAAGCTACTTGTAAAGGCAAAGTAAAACTAGATGATAAAAACACATTTTGTATTAATTTAGCTAAAGCATATTTTGGTTTCTTTGCTTCAAGCTTTAATTTATTTAAATTTCCTTCCTTATACGCCTTGATGATTTTATGAGAATATGGGCAAAACTGCCTCACTTTATTAAATCTCAAAGCTCTTTCTGCACTCATATTTTGAATTTTTAACTCAAAAATATTTCTTAAACAACTAGCTTCTTTTGCATAAATATAAGGTATTTTCAATTCATCTTCAACCAAAGAATTGTATAAATTTAAAAAAATACGATTAATACTTTTTTGCTCTAAATCTCTAAATATTTTAGGTATAAAATCCTCTTTTTCATTAAATCCAAACATATTAAGCCTTCTTTGCACACTCATAGGTTTGATCAAGCCCAAAAACCTTACAATATTCACAATACACACAACTTACACTGCGTTTAGCACAAACTAAAGGTATATTACGTTTTTTTGCCTCTGTTTTGATTTTTTTCATGGTATTATGGTTTAAAAAACTAGTAAGCATAACTATACATTCGGTATTTTGTGGAATGGGTTTTCTATTTACCCTATTTTCATTTCTAGCATCCCAATGCTCTATGCTTTTTGCACCTAGATTTGTCAAAACTGCCTTAATTGGAGTTATTTCATCCGCTCCGATAACCAAAACTGACATTGAGCTTTCCTTTTTATAAAAATGATAATTGTTATTATAATTTATAAAAGATAAATTTTTACTGATACTCAATATCAATTTTTAATTATATATTATGGGTTTGTTCAAAAATATCTGTATGTAAAATTTCTTCTAAAACCACTGTGGCATACGATCCTTTTTGCAAGAAAAACTCCAAAGTAAAATGAGCTTTTTCTTCATCATAATAACTTTTACAATCTTGCAAATAAGACCACATAAAGCGTCTTGAGCCTTGCATTTTATCTTTAAACTCATATGCAAAAGAAAAAATCTCATCTTCTAATTTTTTAGCTAAACCTTCATTTGCCTCATAAGCTTTAGAGCCTATTAAAAGACCCATGGCGCTAATATCTTTTTGATTAAATCTTTCTACTTCACTTGATAAATCTTCACATATAAAACATTTGCCAAAAGGATAATGTCCTAAAACTTCACCCTTTAAAAGTTTAAAAAACTGCTTTTGATTTTTTAAACTTTTGATTTCTTCTTTTTCTAAACTATAAATTTGCTTTATTTCTTTTTCACTAAAGTCATTAATAAAATGTGATAATTCTACCCTTTTACTCAAATATCTATTAAAAAGCTCACTTTGAAAAGCAGAAATCAAAAATTCTTGCATTTTTTTATTTTTGATTTTTTTGCCTTTTAAAATTTCTAGTCCTTGTGAAAAATTATCTTGAAATTTGCCAAAACGCTGATATCCAAAATAATTAGCAAAACCTTGTTCTTGGATATTTTTAAAAGCTTGTTCTATTTTTAAAGCATCTACCTTTGATACTTTTTTTAATCTTATAAAAAATGAATTTCCTTTTAAATGCCCTATTCTAAGTTTATTATCATGATAAAAAGTTTCTAAAATTTTCATCTTATCATGTTTAAAATTTCTTAAGCTTTCTTCAAATTTTTTAGGCATAGAAATATATTGAAAAGTTAAGCCTTGTTTATCTTTTAAACCACTATAACCAAAATCTTTCATTTTAACACCACTTTGCTCGCTTAAAATTCTCAAAGCTTCACTAGTGCTAAGATCTTTTTTTTGTATATGTAAAATTAAATGTTCACCTTTACCACTAAATTCATACAAAGGCTTTTCTCTTACTACAAAATCATTGCTATTTTTTGAAAAATACACATTTATCGGGCTGTGTTTTAAAGTATATAAGGGCTTAAAAATGATGTTCTCTTCCATAAAATTTATACCTTCCTGTTGTTGTTTTTGCAAAAATATTTAGTTTAACTCTATGCTTTTTAGCCATATTTTGTATAAACGCTTTGTGTTTTTTATCAAAAGCAAATAAAATTTCATACTCTTCTGCACTATTTAAACTAAATTTATCTAATTTCTTAAGGAATTTTATACCAAGTTGATTTATAAAGAGCATTCTCGATAGATCCTTATTTAAACCATCTGAAATATCCATACTTACTCTAACTTTTTTTGCTATATCATAAAAAAAATTTTGTCTTAAATTTGGTTTTATAAAACGATGTTTAGAATGCAATTTTCCACCGCGAAATAATATATTTAAACCTTTTAAACTCTCACCCAATTTTCCACTAAAAGCAAGTAAATCTCCTTTTTTCAAACCTTTTCTAAAAATAGCCTTTTTATTTACTTTAGAAATAATAGTTATACTAATATTGATTTTATTATCTGCTATAGTATCTCCGCCTATAATTTGTACTCCAAATTCTTTTGCACTATCTAGCAAACCTTTTTGTAAGGCTTTAACTTGCTTCATATCTAAACATTTTGGCAACGAAAGCCCCAAAAGAGCATATTTTGGCGTAGCATTCATAGCAATTGCATCAGAAATATTAACAAGCATAGCCTTTGCTCCAATTTGTTCTAAACTCATCCAAGAGCGCTTAAAATGCACGTCTTCACAAAATAAATCTTTAGAATAACAATATCCATCGATGATTGCCCCATCATCTCCATTGATAGGATTAGCAAAGGCATTGATAATAAATTTTTCTTTATCCATGTGAATATTTTATACAAAAAGCTTTTAATTTTATATAATAATCAAATTTTTATAAGTTTAAAATGTATATAATGAAAAATAATACCAAGGATTAAAATATGCAAATAACTTTAAGAATTTTTCGTTTTGATAAAGATAGTGATTATTTAGCTTATTATAAACCTTATGTTTATGATAGTAAAAATTTTAAAAGTGTTTATGATATTTTAGTGCAAGTGAAAAAAGATGATATATATTTTGATTTTGAAGAAAACCCAGAAAGTTGCATTAAAATCAACCAAGTTGCCATTAGACAAAGAAGAGATTTAAATAATATCATTGAAAAATTTGGAAAAGAACTCATCATAGAACCACTTGATACCAAAAGAGCAACCAAAGATTTAATCATGGATAAAAGTGATTTTTTAGAAAAATTAGAGCTTTTTAAAGGACTTATTGATATACATGATGTAGAACTTTACAAACAATATGATTTTTTATATTATACAAGCGAAGTTAGAGAATTTTTACCTGAATATCTAGGAGATAGCTTTTTTATATTTGCTTATAAAATGCTACTTAAATACCCAGAAAAAGCGCCACAATTTTTAAAATTAGTCGCAGATGAAGAAAAAGGGATTTACTATCATACTAAATTTAAAAATTTTATTTCATCAAATGAGCTTGATTATGAATCTTACATTAAAGAATTAAAAGTTATGCTTGTAAAATCAGGCCTTGCAAGAAGTATTTTTTAAGGAATTAAAATGTATAAAATTTATACTAATAGTAATAATGACTTATTTTGTTATTTTGATATTATCAAAAATGCTTTAGATGTAGTCGGTGTTGAAAGCACACTGTGTGAAAAACCTTTGGGTAAAAATTATTTTATTATCGATTATGATCCAAAAGATATCTTAGATGAATATTCAAGAATGATGAATGAAGATAATATCTTAGCTTGCGAATACAGCTCTTATGAAATTATGAGTAAAATTGAAAAAATTCAATATGCCCCAAAAGTTTTTTTAAATCACCTTAAACAAAAACACATTAAACATTTTTTTGAGCAATTTAATATAGGCATATATCAAGGATTTTCCAATGCAAGCTGTTCTTTAGAGCTTGCTAAAATACTTAAAGCAAATATAATAGATTTTGAAAGAAAATACAAAAGCTGTGGCTATGGGTTTTTAAATTTAAATGCTCAACTAGCTTACAAAAGCTCAGCTGCTATAATGTTAGATGCCTATGATAGTGGCTGTGATTTTTTAGTAGTAGAAAATTTTTATTCTTTTTATATGTTTGATAAATGCTATAAAGAATTACAAGCTATTTCAAATAGAAATTTTGAAGATTTTTATATTTTAAGTTTTGCAGAGCTTGCAAATTTGGCTCTAGGTATAGTACCATATACTTTAAAAAAACATAAATTAAAAGTGAGTTTAGTCAATGAAAATCGCTCTTGAATGCAAAGATTTAATTTTAGAAAAAACTTTAGAAATTGCTTTAAAAGATTTTTTAGTTTTAAAAAAAGATTGTGATTTTTTAGTCTGTGATGAAAAAATCAACACACAAAAACCACAATTTATCATCAATAAAAAATCAAATTTTTTAACCCCTCCTTTTAATATGGAAGAGTTACTTAATGCTTTAAATGATTTCAATGCAAGTTTGCAAAATATTGCTTATAAAATAGCAATGCGTGAGAAAAAAATCATGAATCAAAAATGTGAAGCCATTTTAGAGCAATTGCGTCAAGAAAGTCATGAAAAAATCGATGCGATATTTGATCTTTACAAAACAGAGTTAAAAAATCTTATCAAAGAAGAAAATAATAATGCATAAAATACAAGAATATCAAAGTGTAAAAGATTTTTTAAAAAATTACAAAGAAGATAAAAAAACAAACTCAAAAAAACAAACTCAAAAAATTTACACCACCATAGAAAGCGGAATTTATAAAGGCAAAAAAATTTTACTTCCTAGTCTAGATACCACAAGAAGCACCAAAAGCATAGTAAAATCTTGTGTTTTTAATGTTTTACGTTTTTCTTTACAAGATAAGGTTTTTATAGAGGCCTTTGGAGGAAGTGCTTTAATGGCATTAGAGGCAAGAAGTAATGGTTGTTTAAAAAGCTATGCTATAGAAAAAGATAAAAAAGCTTATGAAATCGCTTTAAAAAATGCTTCCAATATTGATCAAAACACCATTTGCTTTAATGATGATACCTTTAAAAAAACCCCTCAAATCATTCAAAATTCCAAAGAAGATATTATTTTATATCTTGATCCACCCTTTGATATTAGAGAAGGTTTTTTTGATATTTATGAAAAAACTTTAAAGTTGATAGAAAATATAAAAAATTCAAATGTTAAATTCATCATCATAGAACATCACAGCACTTTTAAAACTCCAGCTAAAATACAAAATTATCAAAAAACAAAAGAAAAAAAATTTGGTTCAACCACTCTAAGTTTTTACTCCTTTATATAAATTTGGAACTTTTTTTGCTTTAATTTATGAAAATAGCATAGATTAAAGGAAGAATCGATGAGAATATTATTTTTGAGCTTAGCACTAAGTCTAAGCGTTTTTGCAGCTACTATTAAAGAACTTACCAATGTAGTAGGTGTTAGAGATAACCAACTTATAGGATATGGTTTGGTTGTTGGTTTAAATGGAAGTGGAGATGGTACAAGTAGCGAATTTACTCTACAATCTATTTCAAATATGCTTCAAGGTATGAATGTAAAAATTAGCCCGGGTGATATTAAATCAAAAAACACAGCAGCAGTAATGGTCACAGCAAAACTTCCTGCTTTTGCAAGAAGTGGAGATAAGCTTGATGTAAGTGTAGCTTCTTTAGGCGATGCCAAATCTTTACAAGGTGGAACCTTACTTATGACGGCTCTAAAAGGGGTTGATGGAGAAATTTATGCAGTAGCTCAAGGCTCTTTAGCAATAGGTGGACTTAGTCCAAGACCAGGTGCAGCAGGAACACACTCAACCTCAGCAAATGTTATTAATGGTGCAGTAGTAGAAAGAGAAATTCCACAAAACTTTAGCCAAAGTGAAGATTTGGTTTTAAGTTTAAAAGAAGCAGATTTTAAAACTGCTAATAATATAGAAAGAGTTCTAAATACTATTTTTGATACAGATATAGCAAAGGCTTTAGATTCTAGAACTATAAAATTAACAAAACCTGAAGAATTTTCTCATGTTGAATTTATGGCAAGAGTATTAGAGCAAGATATAGCTTATACTCCAGAAAGCAAAGTAATCATCGATGAAAGAACAGGAACTATAGTAGCAGGAGTAAATATAGAAGTTGAACCTATATTAATTACTCATAAAGATATTACTATAAAAATTGATCCAAACAATACCGTAGCTTTAGGACAAAATGAAATCGATATGAAAGATGGTGGTATTTTAGATCCTGTATCTAATACTTTAAAAATCACAAACAATAAAACAACAGTAGCAAATATAGCTAGAATGTTAAATAAACTTGGAGCAGCACCAAATGATATCATAGCTATTATGCAAAATCTAAAAAGAGCTGGTGCAATTAGTGCTGAATTAGAGGTGATATGATGAGAGTTGATAATTATTTAGCAAGTAAAAACTATAGCAGTGAGCTTTATGAAAGTATTACTAAACACAACAATAGCTACAAGGCTGCCAAAAACTATGCAGATAGTGCTTTTAAAAATGATTTAACTCATATACAAGCATTAAATGATGAAGATAAAGCTTTAAAAGAACAAACTGACGCTTTTGAAGCTTTTTTAATCAAAAGCGTTTTGGATATTTCTTTAAAACAAGAAAATTCTTTATTTGGAAAAGATGCAAGTGATGAAATTTATTCATCTATGTACAATGATACTATGAGTAAAGCATTAAGCGGGGGGTTAGGTTTTTCAAAATTATTATTTGATTATTTAAAAGAAAGGGGTTAAGTTATTTTTTTAAGTGTCGATATAGTTCTTAGAGTTTTTCAATAGAACTGGAGGCTTAAAATGATAAACCCTATACATCAAAGTTATGTAGCTCAAGTTGCTACTAATGATTTAAATAAAACAGAAAACAAAGAAAACAACAAGGCAAAAGAAACTCAAAAGGTAGAAGAGAGTAAGGCATCTTTGATTGCTTCACAAATAAAAAATGGCGCGTATAAAATAGACTTACAAGCCACTTCTAAAGCAATAGCAGATTCTTTATTATAATTTTTATCCTTTTTTGGGTTAGTGCCTAAGAAAGGATAAAAAATGGTTAAACAACACTTAGACGAAACAAATTCTATTTTAGAAAAACTCATCAATCTTACTTTAGAAGATATAACCCAAATTCAAGCCGCTAATCACCAACATGTTAGCAAAAGCGTAGAGGAAAAAACTAAACTTGTAAATGACTTCCAAATTGCTAAAAAAAATCTTGATAAGGCTTTAGTAGAACTTAGCAATCAAGGAAACAATAAGGGTTTAGACGAACTTTTAGATGATGAAGATAAAGAAAAACTTGCTCTTTTAAAGCAAAATTTAAACACCTTACATCAAAAAAATAAAGAATATGCTAAATTGGCTCTTATTATTAAAAATTTTTACGACAATCTTTTAAATACAATGTTTGAACAAAATGGAACAAATAATGCTTATGGGGATAATAAGACAATTCCAGATTCATTATTTAAGATCAATGTTTAAAGGCTAAGTCATGGGAATTTTTGATAGCTTATATACAGGGGTTAGCGGTATTAGAGCTGCTGAACTTCAAATTAACACAACAGGTAATAATATCTCTAATGCAAATGCGGTGTTTTATACTAGACAAAGAGCTGTGCAAAGCTCGGGTATGTCTCTTGATAGAGGTGGTTTACACCTAGGAACAGGTACGCAAATTGATACTATTAAAAGATTACATGATGAGCATTCTTATTATGAGTTAAAAAACGCTACCACTCAGCAAAACTATACAAATTATTTAGGACAAATTTTACAAGAAGCAAGCCAAAGATTTCCTGATATGCAAGGAACTGGTATTTTACAAGATTATAAAAACTACTATGATGCGTGGAATAACTTTGCTTCTAATCCAAGCGATGGAGCAAGTAAAATAGATCTTGTTAATAGCGCAAATACACTAACTCAAAACATACAAAAAACCTTGCAAGATCTTAATAAAATGCAACAAACTGTTAATGAGCAAATTCAACAAACTGTAGATGAAATTAATAATATTGGTCAAGAAATTGCAAATATTAACAAACAACTTGAAAATGAAGAAGTTTTACCTACTGATAATGCAAATCAATTAAGAGATAAAAGAGATGAGCTTGAACTTAGACTTTCAAAACTAGTCAATGCAGTAGCTTGGAAAGGAAAAAGCTCTCAGGATAGCACTTTAGAATCTACCATGACTGATTCTGGAAGATATTATGATTTAAGCATTCAAGGCTTTAGTATAGTCAATGGCTCTAGCTTTCATCCTTTAAAACTAGACAATAACAATCCTAATGGTTTTTATCAAATTTATTATGAAGTAAATGATGAAAACCGCTATGATTTAACTAGTAAAATTTCAGGCGGACAACTTGGAGCTCAACTTGATCTTAGAGGTAGAAACTATGATGGCAATCACGATACTTACAGCGATGGAAAATTGCAAGAGTATAAAGATATGCTCAATACCTTTACAAAAACACTCATAACCCAAACTAATAATGTCTATGCTCAAGCAGCAACCGATAAAGTAAATTCAGATGATTTAAAAGGTTTAAAACCTGATACTTCTTTAATGAGTTATGATAAAAACATCCAAGCAGGAAGCTTTGACATCACAATTTATGATGAAAAAGGTGAGCCGGTTGCCACTAGAACTATAAAAATTGATGTTAATACCACCATAGAAGATGTTGTCAAGCAAATCAACGCAGATATTGATGATAATAAAAATGGTCAAAGTGGCGATGATTTAAATGATTATTTTCAAGCCTTTTATCATTATGATGGAAAAAGTGATAGCGGAAATTTCCAAATCAATGGCTTAAAAGAAGGTTATAAAATAGCTTTTAAAGATAATGGCACAAATTTCCCGGGTGCTTTAAATGTATCTTCATTTTTTAATGGTCAAGATGCAAGCAGTATTAATGTAAATTCAAGCATCAGAAATGATCCAAACAGCTTAAAAGCAAGTTCAAACGGAGTTGATGGGAATAATGAAGTAGCTAATGCTATGTTGCAACTTCAAAATCAAAAAGTAAATTTTTATAATAAAGATGGTACAGTAGATACTATGACTTTAGATGGATATTATAGAAAATTTACAGGCCAAATTGCTTCAGATGCTGAAAGCAATGGTTTTGCACATGCAACTAATATGACAGTATTTAATACAGCCTATGCAGAATATCAATCAAAAAGTGGTGTAAATACTAATGAAGAATTAGCAGCACTCATACAATATCAAGCAAGTTATGGTGCTGCGGCTAAAATCGTAACTACTGTTGATCAAATGCTTGAAACCTTACTTGGTTTAAAATCTTAATGCAAATTAAAGCTCTTTTAGATGAAGCAATTTTAAGCAAAAACACTCAAAAAGAGCTTTTTTCTCATCCTGATCCTTTACAAATTGCAAGTGTTTATAAAGATGAAAATATAGCCTTGCTTTGCGCTTTGTTTGCTTATGGAAATGCTAAAAATATTGTAAATTTTTTAAACAAACTTGATTTTTCCTTACTTGAAAGAAATGATGAGATTATTAAAAAAGAATGCAAAGATCTAAAATATCGCTTTCAAAACTCTCAAGATATAGCTCAAATTTTCATCACACTTAAACGCTTAAGAAATGAAGATAGTATAGAAAATATTTTTACCAAAGCTTATCAAAAAGAGCAAAACATCACACAAGCAATAAAAGCTTTCATAGAAACAATTTACAAGCTTAATCCTTATAAAAGTTATGGTTATGAATTTTTCTTTTCAAAAGAATTTAGCATTCCAAAAGGTCCTTTAAAAAGATACAATATGTATCTTAGGTGGATGGTAAGAAAAGATGAGCTTGATTTGGGTTTGTTTAAAAATATAGACAAAAAAGATTTACTCATACCCTTAGATACTCATACTCATAAAGTTTCATTAAAACTTAAGCTTTTAAAGCGTAAGATTTATGATTTTAAAAGTGTTTTAGAGCTTACTCAAAGTCTTAAAAAATTTGATCCACAAGATCCTATAAAATATGATTTTGCTCTATATAGAATCGGACAAAACAAGGAAAGCTTATGGAGCTTGAATTAACTTATTATGTGATTTTATTTTTTGTTGCTGCTTTTGCAGGTTGTGTTGATGCGATTGTAGGTGGTGGTGGACTTATTACCATACCTGCTTTATTTGCTTGTGGAATTCCTCCTCATTTAGCCCTAGCTACTAATAAACTTCAAAGTACCTTTGGCTCACTCACTGCGGTTTTAGCTTATAGAAAATCCATGCACATAGAAAAGATAGCTTTGGGAATTTTATTTACTGCTATTGGTGCAGCCATTGGAACTTATGCAGTTTTACTAATAGATCAAAATGCTGTTAAAATCATTGTATTAATTTGCCTTATTTTAATCTTTTTATATACTATTTTCAAACCTGATTTAGGCCATGTTCATAATAAAGCCAAAATGAGCACCGCAAGCTTTCAAATCACTTTTGGTTTATTACTTGGCTTTTATGATGGCTTTTTAGGGCCTGGAACCGGATCTTTTTGGATTTTTGCCTGTGTGATATTTCTTGGTTTTAGTATGAAAAATGCAAGCATTAATACTAAAATCTTAAATTTTACTAGCAATGTAGTGGCTTTAGGGGTATTTTTATACTCTTATGAAGTACTTTGGAAAGTTGGTATTTTAATGGGTATAGGTCAAGTTTTAGGCGCCTTTGTAGGCTCAAAACTAGTTTTAAAAACACAAGGAACTTTTATCAAGAAACTTTTTTTAACTATGGTTGCTTTAACTATAGCTAAGGTTGCTTATGATTATCTTGCTTAAATTCCTTGACTAATTTGCCACATAGGTAAAAATACACCCAAGGCTAAAACTAAAATCAAACTCGCCATAAAAATTGTCATCAAAGGTTCTAAAATAACCAAAAGTCTTTGGGTGTAATTTTCTTTTTTATATTCATAAAATAAAGCAAGCTCATAAGTACTTTCATCTAACTTAGAACTTTTTAAAGCTAAATTTAACATTCTTATCACAAAAGGCTCAAAAAGCCTTGTGTTAGAAAAAGCTTGAGCTAAATCAAATCCTGATTCAAATGAAGTCTTTACAATAAACATTTTATTTTTAAAAAATTGATTTTCTATACCTTCACAAGCAAGCTCGAAAGCTCTTTTTATATCCACCCCTGCTTTTAATAAATACGAAAAAATCAAGAAAAAACAAAATTTATCTTGATAAAATATTATTTTTCCAAAAATGGGAGAATAAAAAAGAATTTTATGAAAAAACAAAGACTTTCTAAAAGAATAAGCAAGTATTATAAAAATTCCCACACCTAATAAAATAAATACATAAAAATGTTTAAAAAAATCTCCTACAATAAAAAGAATTTGAGTGATTTTTGGCAAATCTAATTCAAGTTGTAAAAATAAAGTTTTAAATTCAGGCAAAACCAAAATCATCAACACAAAAAAAGCTAAAATAATACATGTAAAAACAAAAAGTGGATAAGTTATAGCCTTTTTAAACTGCTTAAAACTATGAAGGTTTTTTTCTTTTAGATTAATGATAATCTCAAAAGCCTTATATAAATCCTCCTTGCCATCACAAATTTTTAAAACAGCACATTCTCTAGAATTTAAAACACTTCTAAAAGCTTCATTGTAAGAGCTTCCATTTTTGAGTTTATTATAAACCACACTAAATATTTTAGCTATATGCACATCATAATTTGATCTTGTAAATTCTAAAATAGCCTCTTGTAAGCTTAATCCTGCTTTTAAAACCATACTTAAATCTTTAAGGATAAAAATAAGCTCTTCTTCTTTAATTTTATGTTTTGTTACTCCAAAATACTCTTCAATGCTAATAATATTTTCAAATGATTTTTGTGCAAGATTTCTAGCTTCATATAGATTTTTGGCTTTAATTATACATTGCTTTTGCTCTTTGTTTAAAGCATAAAAAATAATAAATTTTTTCAAACGCCAATCTTTCTTAGCTCATCTACACTTGTCAAACCAAGCTTAACTTTTTCCAAAGCATCCCTACCTAAAGTTAAAAAGCCTTTTTTTAAAGCATAAGTTAAAATATTTTCATAATTTGCATTATTTTCTATCATGCTTTTTAAATTATGATCTAAAAACAAAAATTCAGCCACCATTAAACGCCCTTTATATCCACTATGCATACACTTAGCACAACCCTTTGCTTTATAAAATTTTCCTTCAAAAACTTGATTTTGAAAATGAAATTTTTCATTGCTAAGTTCCTTACATTCACATAGTTTTCTTACCAAGCGTTGGGCTATGATCAAATTAAGCGCATAAGCTATTAAATATTCTTTTGCACCCATATGCTTCATTCTAAAAATAGCTTCTATAGCACCATTAGTATGCAAGGTGCTTAAAACTAAATGTCCACTTAAAGAAGCTTTTAAAACTATATCTAAACTCTCATCATCTCTGATTTCACCCACCATAATCACATCAGGATCTTGCCTTAAAACCGCTCTTAAAGCTTTATGAAAATCAAAGCCAATTTTAGAATTTAACAAAATTTGCTGAGCATGTTTAAGTTTATATTCTATAGGATCTTCTAGAGTAATAATTTTTTTATTTTGATCAAGCTCGTTTAAAATAGCATGCATAAAAGTACTTTTACCACTCCCCGTTGGCCCACAAAATAAAATCAAACCATAAGGTGCATTCATGTATTTTTTTAATGAGGTTAAATTTTCTTCTTTAATAAAAAGTCTATCAAGTTTTAAAACATACTCATCTTGTTTTAAAATTCTAAGCACCACACTTTGCCCAAATAACAAAGGCATAATTGAAATTCTAAAATCATATTTTTGTTCTAAAATAATCTTAGAAAAACTTCCATCTTGGGCTTGTCTTTGCTCTGCTACATTAAGCAAGGTAATGATTTTTATATGCATTAATAAAGCCTGATAAGAATCCACATCAAAACTATGGATATATTTTAACTCCCCATCTATTCTAAATCTTATCAAAATTTCATTTTCCAAAGGCTCCAAATGAATATCACTTGCTCTTAAAAAACAAGCATAAGTTAAAATTAAATTCAAAAACTGCTCTAGTAAAAACTCATCTTTATTTTCATCACTTTTTAAATTAAGTTCTAATTTATCAAGATAGTTTTGAAAGCAAATTAAAAATTTAATCCTTTCTAGTAAGAATTTAAATTGTGTAAAATCACAAAGAAAAATTTTAATAACCTTTAAGCGGTATAAATTTTGTATTTTTTCTAAAATACTCTCATCTAAAGGTTTTAAAGAAGCTATATGAATATTTTCATCATCTTCATAAAAACAAAAAATATTATATTGTTCTATTAAAGAAAAAGGTAAAACATGGATATATTTTTCTATTTTAAGAGTTTGATTTAAGTCTAAAATTTCTAATTTATACTCTAAAGCTAATTCTTGCAAAGAAAGTTCATTTAAAGCTTTTATTTCTTTTGTGTCATTCAAAATAATTTCCTAAAAGTTTTTCATACTCTTCTTTAGCTCTTAAAGCATCTTCATGCTTTCCAAGTTTTAATTTAGCATTGATAAAAACTAACCACGCCTCTTTTTCTAACAACTCAAATTCATTTGCCTCAATAGCCCAAAAAATAGCCTTTTTATAATCTTTGATTTGATAAAAATATTTAGCTAAATTTAGGGCACTTTCATAACTTGGATGATTAATAAATTTTTCATAGAATACATTTTGTTCAAAACTTTCATTTTGAATATTCATTGCATTTAAAAAAGACAAACAAATTAAAAAATTAAAACATATCATCTTCATGTTCAAAACCTAATTCTTTTAAACTCAACACTTTTTTATCAGCTCTTATTAAACTTGGCTTGATGATAAAAACTATTTCGCTAATATCTTCTAAATTTTGCTTTCCTTGAAATAAAGCACCAAAAAGTGGTATTTTAGATAAAGCACTTACTTCGTTATGATTACTAATCGTATTTTTACTAATCAATCCGCCCAAAATTAAGGTTTGTCCATCATCAACTTCAACTACAGTAGAAAGCTTTTTTTGTATGGTATCTGGTGCTATATTTCTTGGTTTATTTTGTCTGTGATTATCAACACTATATTTAAAATCACTCAAACTAGGATTTATTCTAAGCATGATTTTGTGATCATCTGAAATTTCAGGCAAAATATTTAGTAAAATTCCTACAAAAATAGAATAATTATTATAAGTTTCACTAATAGTCGTACCATTTTCAGTACCCTTAGAACTTTCTTTTACTTGATAATTAATCGTATCACCTATGGAAATAATAGCTTGTTGATTATTAAGTGCCATGAGTTTTGGGTTAGAAAGTACAGTAGTTTTACCATTTTCTTGTAATAAATTTAAAATAGCCTTAGTTTCAACATTGGCTTTAAGATTGATATTTCTAACACCGCCTTTATTGATTATAAAATCATTATCATCTCCATTAAGTTTAAAAGCAAGCTCTTGCCAGTTAATCCCACTTGAATGACTTTTATTTAAATGTACTGCAACTATACTTACATCAATTAAAACTTGCTTTTTAAGTCTTTTATTTAAATCTTTTAAATATTTTTCAACCCTTGTAAGCTCATACAAAGTAGCATTTAAAGTAATAATCCCTGCATTAGTATTAATAATAGGCTTAGTTGTATTTTCATCTAATAAGGCTTGTATTTCTTCTGAAATTTTTTCCCAAAAATCAAATTTATCCGTGCTAATGACTAGATTATCTGCTTCTTTAGTACTATCATAATCGCCTTGTTTAGGTCTTGAATCCACTGAAGCTTTAGTAACGCTTTGCCCTTCTCTAATAGAGCTTATATAATGCACTTTAAAAGTTTTAACTTGTCTTCCATAAATTTTTAAAATATTTTTTTCATACTCATAAGCAAGATTATTTTCCATCAATAAAAGTTTAAAAATTTCTCTTAAAGACATTTTTCTTATGTGTAGATAATTTTGGGTATGATTTAACTTTTCTCTAGCTAATGAATCTTTTATTATAATGCTAAAACCACATTCTCTACCAAGTTCATTTAAAATTTCAATCAAAGAAGTTTTATTTTCTACACTTATATCAAAAAAGCGCTGATGGCACTGTGAGGCAAAAACATTTGTAAAAGTTAAAATACTAATAAATAAAAATATTATTTTTTTCATACAATTTTAAAACCATGATTTTTTCTTCCTTTATCAATATAACTTGAGAATTTTTAATCTCAACAATCTTAAAACCTTCAATATCATCATTCAAAACATACCATTTATCATTAATCTTAACTTTATTAGAAACGATAGCTTGTAAGGAAAAATCAGATTTTATATTTGTAGTTTTTTGAAAAAAAGGATCTTGAATCAAAGAAAAATCAACATCATTACAACTTTGATTCAAAAATGGGTACTTAGTACCAAAAGCACCAAGTACCCATAAACTCACAAGTAAAAATCGAAGCAAATTTTAGTTTTCATTACTAAAATCAGCACTTGCTAAGCGTTTAAGTTGTCTATAACGGCGTTGTGCTTCTGCTTTATTTTTTTCAAATAATTCTTTTGCTTGTTCAGGATTTGATTTTTTAAGTGAGCTATAACGCACCTCATTCATTAAAAAGCTTTCATATAAATCCCAATCAGGCTCTTTAGAAGAAATTGTTAAAGGATTTTTACCTTCAGCTTCTAAACGCGGATCATAAATATAAGTTGGCCAATATCCACATTTTGTAGCAAGCTCTGCTTGATTTCCTGAATTTCCAAGCCCACCTTTAATACCATGAGCTATACAAGGAGAATAAGCTATAATCAAAGAAGGCCCATCATAAGCTTCTGCTGCCATTACAGCTTTTAACAACTGTGCATAGTTTGCATTAGAATTTACTTGAGCTACAAAAATATAGCCATAAGTCATAGCAATTTGGCCTAGATCTTTTTTCTGTATTGGCTTACCTGCTGCAGCAAACTGCGCTACTGAACCTGTTCTTGAAGATTTTGAGCTTTGACCTCCGGTATTTGAATACACTTCGGTATCAAGCACTAAAATATTTACATTTTCACCACTTGCTAAAACATGATCAAGCCCGCCATAACCTATATCATAAGCCCAACCATCACCACCAAAAATCCAATGTGATTTTTTGCTCAAATAGCTTTTAAGCTCTAAAATATCATTTACAGCTTTAATTTGTTTATTTTCTTCTAATAATGGCACTAACTTATCTCTTAGTTCTAAAGAAGCTTTAGAATCTTCTTTATTTGCAATCCATTCTTTATATAATGCAGAAAGCGCATTAGGAACTTCTTGCATACTTTCATTCATGATTTGCTCTATTTTATGTCTTGTTGTTTCAGTTGCTATTTTCATACCAAGACCAAATTCAGCATTATCTTCAAATAAAGAATTACCCCAAGCAGGCCCATGACCATTTTTATTGCTTTTTCTATAAGGAGTTGAAGGAGCTGAACCACCATAAATAGAACTACAACCCGTTGCATTAGCAATAATCATTCTTTCACCAAACAATCTAGTGATTAAAGTAATATAAGGAGTTTCTCCACACCCTGGGCATGCTCCATGGAATTCAAATAAAGGTTGAGCAAATTGAATACCTTTTGCATTTTCTCTATTTAAGATATTATCTTTATAACTTACTTTTTTGAATAAATAATCTGCATTTTCTTGCTCACCATGATCAAGCTCTTCACCTAGTGGCACCATTACTAAAGATTTTTCTTTAGTAGGACACTCATGCACACAAAGCTCACAACCTGTACAATCAAGTGGTGAAACTTGAATTTTGAAATTTAATTTTTGCTCTTTCACGCCTTTTGCGTTTAAGCTGTGTTCTTTTACACCTACTGGAGCATTTTCTAATTCTTTTTCATCTATTAAAAATGGTCTAATAACTGCATGTGGACATACTGAGGCACATTGATTACACTGAATACAATTAGTTTCTATCCATCTTGGCACCATAACACCAACGCCTCTTTTTTCATACTCAGTAGTACCATGCTCAAAACTACCATCTTCATAGCCCAAAAATGCCGAAACTGGTAAATCATCACCCTTAGCTGCATTCATAGGTTTTGCGATTTTTTCAACAAACTCAGTACCTTTATAAGCTATAGTTTCTTCTTTAACTTCATCAGCTAAATTTGCCCAAGAAGGATCAATATCAACTTTTACAAGTCCATCTGCACCTACATCAATAGCTTTATAATTCATCTCAACTATAGCATCACCTTTTTTGCTATATGATTTATAAGCTAATTCTTTCATATATTTTTGTGCATCTTCAAAAGGAATAATATTAGCAAGTTTGAAAAATGCTGATTGCATAATTGTGTTTGTTCTACTACCTAGTCCTATTTCCCTAGCAAGTTTTGTAGCATTAATGATATAAAAATTAATTTCTTTTTGCGCTAAAACTCTCTTAACTGCATTTGGAATTTTTTTAATAGTTTCTTGCGCACTCCAAATACTATTTAAAAGGAAAGTTCCACCTTTTCTAATACCTGCTAAAACATCATAAATTTCTAAATAAGCAGCAACTGAACACGCTACAAAATGCGGTGTAGAAACTAAATAAGTTGAAGTGATAGGTTTTTTAGAAAATCTTAAATGGCTTCTTGTATAACCACCTGATTTTTTAGAATCATAAGCAAAATAAGCTTGCGCATAAAAGTCTGTTTTATCCCCTATGATTTTAATAGAGTTTTTATTTGCACCTACAGTACCATCAGCACCAAGCCCATAGAATAAACACTCTATAGTACTTTCATCACCTAAAGAAATTTTTTCTCCCACAGGCAATGAAGTAAAGGTCACATCATCATTAATTCCTATGGTAAAACCATCTTTTGGATTTACTTGATTTAGATTTTCAAAAACTGCTATTAACTGAGCAGGATCTACATCTTTTGAAGAAAGTCCATATCTACCACCAACGATTAAAGGTGCTTTTTCTTTTCCATAATATGCACTTTTTAAATCCAAATAAAGTGGCTCGCCTAAACTTCCTGGCTCTTTAGTTCTATCTAAAACAGCTATTTTTTCAACACTTTGAGGCATTACATCAAATAAATATTTTAAACTAAATGGTCTATATAAATGAACTTTTAAAACCCCTACTTTTTCGCCTTTACTGTTTAGATGATCTACAACCTCTTTTAAAGCTTCAGTCACTGAACCCATTGCTACTACAATGCGTGTTGCGTTTTTATCCCCATAATATACAAAAGGCTTGTATTCCCTTCCTGTGATTTTTGAAATTTCTTGCATATATTCATTAACAATGTCAGGAATAGCTTCATAATATTTATTTGCTAACTCTCTTGTTTGAAAATAAATATCATCATTTTGAGCCGTACCTCTTGTTTTTGGATTTTCTGGATTTAGACAGGAATTTCTAAATTCTAATAAAGCTTCACGGTCAAGCAAACGATCAAAATGTGCATAATCCATTACTTCGATTTTTTGGATTTCATGGCTTGTTCTAAAACCATCAAAAAAATGCATAAAAGGTACTCTACCTTTAATAGCTGCTAGGTGTGCAACACCTGCTAAATCCATACTTTCTTGCACAGAATGTGAACAAAGCATAGCAAAGCCTGTTTGTCTTGCAGCATAAACATCTTGATGATCTCCAAAAATAGATAATGCTTGAGAAGCTAAAGCCCTAGCTGCCACATGGATAACCCCAGGTAAAAGCTGACCTGCGATTTTATACATATTTGGTATTTTTAATAAAAGCCCTTGAGATGCTGTATAAGTAGTAGTTAAAGCACCTGCTTGTAAAGAACCATGAACTGTCCCTGCTGCTCCTGCTTCACTTTGCATTTCTACGACTTTAACCGGTACTCCAAAAAGATTTTTTTTCCCTTGAGAAGCCCATATATCAGTATAATCTGCCATAGGAGAGCTTGGGGTAATAGGATAAATTCCAGCAACCTCTGTGAATGCATAGGCAGCATAAGCTGCTGCTTCGTTACCATCCATTGTTTTCATTATTTTACTCATTTAATTATCCTTATAATTAAAATAATTACTTAAAATCAATAGCTACTTTATCTTTAATTGTCTTAAACAATGATAAAAATTTTTTATTATTTATGTGTATAGGGTTTGAATGTGAAATTATCGGATATTTTTTATATGTTTTACAGCTTCATAAGTATTTTCAAAAAGTGGAATTTTAAATTTAGCTAAACTTTCCTTGCTTTCATAACCACTACTTACTGCTATGGGTTTAACGCCAGCATTACAAGCTGCTTGAATATCTAAATGAGTATCTCCGATCATAAATGCATTTTCTTTGCTTTTAGATAATTTTTCTAAAGCTAACAAAATAGGCTCAGCATTTGGTTTTGGGTAAGTTACATCATCTCTACCTATGATAACTTTAAAGTATTTTCCTATACCTAAATGATCAAGTAAAGGTTTAGAAAATTTAGAACTTTTAGTCGTTACAACAGCTAAATCAGCAAACAAACTAGCTTCATATACACTTTCTTTTGCCAAAGAGAGCAAAGAAGTTTGCTTCATATAGATTTTTTGATATACGCTTCTATAAGCATTAATATACTCACTTGTTTTTTCTTTTGGCACTCCAAGTTTCTCAAAAGCTACATCTAAAGGAAAACCTATTAAAGCTTTAATGGCTTCATGATCTCTTAAAGGCTCTTCAAAAGCTTTAAAAGCAGCATCAAAACCATCTAAAATGGCACTTGTAGAGTCTATCAAAGTGCCATCTAAGTCAAATAAAATTGTCTTTTTTAACAAAGCTTATTCTTTAATGAAAAATTTTGCTTCCACGCGTCTATTTTGCGCACGGCCTTCTTTAGTATCATTGCTTGCTTTTGGCTTTTCAAAACCATAGCCTTTAGTTGCAATTTTTTCTTTAGCTACGCCTGATTTTTCAAGTTCTTTCGCAACTGCCTTAGCACGCTCTAATGATAATTTTTGATTATAAGCTTTAGGGCCTGTGCTATCTGTGTGACCTTCTAAAATAGTATAATATTGTGGGTTTTCTTCTAAAACCTTACCTACTTCTTGGATTTTTTGTGCAAACTCAGGATTTATAGTGATTTGATCAAAACCGAAATGCCCTTCAAGTGCTATTGTCTTTTCACAACCTATATGATCAAGCAAAGCACCCTTTCTTGGCTCTGGACATGATTTATCAATTTGTTTTGTTTGCGGTTTTTCTTCGATTTGTTTAGTTGCAGTTTGAGGAGTTTTTGGAGCTTTATTGCCAAAATAAAAACTCAAACCAACACTAGAAATCAAATTATGTTCACCATTATTGAATTTAATTTGATCTCTTGCTTCAAGTCTTAAAGCCAAATCTTCGCCAAGTGCAAATTTAAAACCCGCACCATATTGAGCAAACATACCGCTTTTATTTTCATAAGCTCCATGGCTTAAATACTCATAACCCGTTCCTAACAAACCATATAAATATACATGATTAGCTAAATCAATTCCTTTAATAGCATTTATATAAAATCTTGAAACACTAGTATCTGTATGTGTATTATCGTTTGGATTATTATATTTTGCGTTATCATAATACTCTAAGCCAAGCTCAGCTTGATCTATCCATAAATCATCATAATGATAACCAAATCTTAAACCCACTCCACCATAATTTTTAAGATCTAAATTTCCTTCTGGAGTTGTATAGTTAAAGGTTGGAGTGATTTCTATTTTACTAGCATCAAAAGCAAACAAAACACTAGCTAAACTAACTAATCCTATAATTTTTTTCATAAACTATCCTTAAATAATGAAAATAAATGGGGTATTATATAAAAAGAAGATTAAAATAAAATAAGCCCCTTTTTGGGAAAGGGGCTTAAATTTACTACAAAAAGGAGGTTTCCCTGATCGGACTTTGAAATTATAAAAGTTTATTCTAAACAAAAAATCCTTTGATTTTAAACAAAACAAAAATATATGAAAAAATGTGATTTTAAAAATAAAAGAGAGAGTGGATCCAAAAAAATGGATCCAAAAAAAGATTAACGTTTAGAGAATTGCGGGCTTCTTCTTGCTTTTCTGCGACCGTATTTTTTACGCTCAACAGTTCTACTATCTCTAGTAAGAAGTCCTTTTGGTTTTAATAATGCTCTAAAATCTGCATCCATAGCAGCTAAAGCTCTTGAAATACCATGTCTTAAAGCTTCAGCTTGAGCGCTGTATCCACCGCCTAAAGTTGTTGCTTTAATATCCATAGAAGTTTCTTGTTTAGTTACTAATAAAGGCTGAACTACTTTTAATTTTATAGCTTCATGTCCGCCAAGCCAAGTGTTTAAATCCATACCATTAACGATGATTTTACCACTACCAGCTTTTACCCAAACTTTAGCTACAGCGGTTTTTCTTTTACCTGTTGCGTATGTTGTTGCCATGATTATTTTCCTTTATTAGCAATTTGAGCAGTATGAGGGTGTTCGCTACCTGCATAAATTTTTAATTTTTTAAGCATAGCTCTACCTAGGTTTGTTTTAGGTAGCATACCACGAACTGCTAATTTATATAATTTAACTGGATTTTTTTCTAATAAATCACCAAATTTTTCACTTTTTACGCTTCCAAAATACCCTGAATGTCTGTGGTATAGTTTATCTTCTGCTTTATTTGCACCTGTGAAAACTGCTTTAGAAGCATTGATAATGATTACATAATCTCCACAATCAACATTTGGAGTATAGCAAGGTTTATTTTTACCTCTTAAAATAGTCGCTACTTCTGTTAAAAGACGACCAAAACGCTTTCCTTCAGCGTCTAAAACGATCCATTCGCGTTTTACTTCGTTTGGCTTTGTTATCTTTGTCATCATCTTACCTTTGCCAAAAATTTTTTTAAAAATGAGATTATAATTATTTTAGCTTAATTAATACTTAATTTAAGAATACTTAAAGTTTAAATATTTTGATTAATTCTTGCAGATAAAAGTAAAATAGCACATTTTAAGTAAGTTCTTTATAAAATAACTTTTTATTATATTAAAAATAAGGTTTTATTTTGTTTTCTTTAAAATTTAAAACTCAAGAATATAGAATTTGCAAGCATTGCTCAGAATTTAACCCCGACAAAGACGCTAAATTTTGTATATTTTGCGGAAAAGAATTATACCATGTTGCAAGACAAAAATTTGATTATATTTATAGTAAAAATCCTGCTATCATGGTTGCTTTTTTAGCAAAAGTTGCCAAAGTAGATAATAAAATCATTACTCAAGATTTATCTAAATTTATATCTTCTTTACTTGATAAGATAGAAATGTTTTATACTAAAGAGTATAGTGGCTTTAGAAATACTTATGCAAATATTTTTGAGTATGAGAAAAATCAAGGTAGAAGCATTAGTGAGCTTTGCTCTAACATACGCATAAGCAAGAAAGAAGCAGATTTTCTTATATGTTTATTGCTTGATCTAATATATTATGATAAACAAATGAGTGCAAATGAAAACACCTTAATGGAAAATATCATCATAGGACTTGGGTTAAACCTCATAAGCTTTAGGGAAATAAAAATAAGGTATGAGCAAATTTATAATTTCACACATGAAAACTCTCAGCAAAAACAAGAAAAACACCAAGATGAAATAAAAATCACCCTAGAGCAAGCCTATGAAATTTTAAATTCTCATCCAAATGATAATTTTGAAAGCATAAAGAAAAATTATAGAAAGCTAGCTAAAGAATACCACTATGATAACCTTCATTCTAAAGAGCTTCCACCTGAACTTTTAAAGATAGCTCAAGAGATGATGAAAAAGATCAACCAAGCCTATGAAATCATAAAACAAGCAAGAGGTGTATGATGCTTATTTGCAAGCGCTGTAATATGAAAAATTTAGATGTAGCTAAATTTTGTAAAGAATGTGGTAGTAATGAACTATACGATCCACAAGCAAAAGAAAAACTAGAAAAAGAAAGACAAAGACAAGAAGAATTAAAAAAATTAGAAGAAGAAAGAAAAAGAAAAATCGAAGAAGAGATAAAAATAGCCCAAGAAGAAAGAGAAAAGAAACTCAAACAAAGAAAAGAATTCATCACAAAACACAAAAGTAAAATCATAGCTAGTGCGATAATTTTGTTTTTGATAGCTTTAGCTAGTGTGTATCAGTATTTTTATGGTGGAAAATATAGCCGAATTTGCATAAGCGAACTTGAAAGTAAATGCCACAGCGATGAAGCAAGTTGTAAAATACTCCAAGCTATCTACAAAGAAAAATGCGACAAGGGAGATAGGAAAGCTTGTATAGGTGCTTATATACACAAACATAAGGATCTAAGAGCTATCAAAGATAATAATCAATGGAATTTAGTCGATGAAAATAATAAAATTTTAGTTGAAAATGCATTTGATTATACGTGGGGTTTTAATGAAGGTTTGACTGGTGTTAAACTGAATGGTAAATGGGGTTTTGTTGATACAAGTGGAAAAATTGCAATAGAACCTCAATTTGACGATATACGGTATTTTAGAGGCGGAATAGCAAAAGTTAAACTAAACGGAAAATGGGTATTTATTGACAAAAAAGGTAATATTGTATCTAAAGATTAAATAACTTTATAAATTTGTTGAAAGGATAAATAATGAACCCTGAAATTATTAAGCTAGGTGATTTTAAGGAAGGTTTGATAATAATTAGAATGGGAAATAATTATGGTTTTATGAATGAAAAAGATGAGATTGTAATAAAACCTATATTTGATGATATAGATTATTATTAAACCTCCACTATCTCCACTCTATCCTTTAAAACATACACCAAAAAAGCCTTAGTGGAAGTCTTGGCTAGGATTTTTTCTATAGCTTCTTTGTAAAGCAAAACTTGCTTTTTATGCTCGTTTAAATTTAAACCCGTTTTATAGTCTATAATGATAGCTTCATTATCATCAAATGCAAGCATATCAAGCTGTTTTTGCTCACCTTTATAAGTGATGATTTGCTCTTTTAGTAGCTTTTTACCCACTAAAAGCGCGTTAAAGCTCTCATCTTTTAAAAGCATAGTAAGTCTTTTAAAAAGCTCATTAAAACCTTCATCATCTAAGTAAAAACGATATTTTTTATGCACCATTTGCTTGCAAAATTCAAAATTACTTTTAGTGTTAAAGTCAAAATATTGCAAAAACTCATGCAAAGCCAAGCCAAAATGTATTTGCGTGCTTGAAAGATGACTTTTTACTTTAACTTCTTGCAAATTTACCT
Organism: Campylobacter sp. IFREMER_LSEM_CL2101; assembly: GCF_025771825.1. Classification (NCBI taxonomy): domain Bacteria; kingdom Pseudomonadati; phylum Campylobacterota; class Epsilonproteobacteria; order Campylobacterales; family Campylobacteraceae; genus Campylobacter; species Campylobacter sp. IFREMER_LSEM_CL2101. Next base: position 206,543 of record NZ_JAKMQZ010000001.1, on the reverse strand, counting down.
TTTGAAATTCTTCAAAGTTTTCTATTTGTTCTAAATTTTCTAAAGGCTCATTTGTTTTAACAAGCTGTTCTTCTATAATGCCTATTTGTTTTTCTTCATAGTCTTGAAAATAGCTCTTAAAGGTTTTAAAACTCTCATCGTTTTTTACAATAAAAAGAGAGTTTTTAGCTCTAGTAAGGGCTACATATAGACAATTTATCTCATCTTCTGCTTGAAGTTTTTCTCTTTTAGCTAAAAAGGCATTGTAATTTTGATCTTCAAGATATTTTCTAACACTGTGTCGGTATTTTACTTCCCAACCTTGCTCTAAATCATACTCAAACATTAAAGTTTCATTATCCGGAGCTTTTTTACTAAGTCTATCAAGTACGATTAAATTTTCAAATTCAAGCCCCTTAGATTTATGCACAGTCATGATACTTACTCCATCATCTTGAGCTTGCAAAGACTTTAACTCGCATGGAGCAAACAAAAAATCAAAAAAATTATCAAAAGTGCTTGCATACTCTAAATATGCGATGAGATTAACATCACTTAAATCAAGCTTTAAAATATGCACTAGGTATTTTAAAATCTCACTTACACTACGGTTTAAATCAAGCGTTATAAACTCAAGTTCTTTTTCTAAAATACTACTTGCAAAGTACAAACTAAACTCATCTTTAAGCACACAAGCCTTTGCGTACTCAAAAAGCACTCTTACACTAATACAATCTATCAAAGCTACATTGCTTTGTGTATAAGCTTTAATGTCATTTTCTTCAAGAAATTCTTTCATTAAAGTAGCGTCTTTGTTAATCCACACCAAAATGCAAATTTCACTGAGCTTTACGCCTTTTTCTAAAAGCTTTTGGATGATCTTTAAAACTTCTTTGCCACTTGCTTCATGTAAAGAACTTTTTGGTGGGATATGATTTTGCAAAACTTCCACATATCCACCTTCTTTAATGCTTTTTTGCAAAGTAAAGCTAGGATTTAAAAAGCTATCAAAAAATTTATCTTTAAAGACTTCATTTACATAATCAACAATGATCTTTTTACTACGATAATTAGTATCTAAATGCTCTAATTTAATTTGTGGAAAGTCTTTTAAAAGCTTATCAAAAAGCTCTTTTTTACCCCCTCTAAAACCATATATGCTTTGCTTTTTATCCCCCACATAAAAAAAGCTTCTATTTTTTTTCACTCCCTCGCCTGAAACAAGCTCAGCGATGATGGGTTTTAAAATTTGATACTGCAAAACATTAGTATCTTGAAATTCATCGATTAATAAATGCGAAATATAACCATCAAGTCTAAAATAAATCAAATCTTTGTTAGTTTCATCACTAATTAACTCATGAGTTTTTAAAGCTATATCTGAAAAAGTCAATGCATTTTGCTTGGCATTATTTTCATTTCTTGCTTCTTTAAAATGCTTCAAAAGCTTTGCAAGCATACTAATGCGATAATTTTCCATTTGAGTAAAATACTCTTTTGCGCTTTGTAAAAACTCTGCTCTTTTTTGTAAAAATTCACTATCGATGACTTTTACAAAATATTTTTTATCTAAATCACAAATAATAGGTTTAGTAAAGAAATCTTCTATGTTTTCAAATTCGAAATTTTTTTGATAGTTTTTATCTGTGCTTAAATTTCTTGCATAAGTTATAAACTCACTTAAGCTTTTTTCTAAAAAAGTTTTATTTGGAAAATGTGCATTTTGTATAGATTTTATCTCACAAGATCTTTCATACAAGCTTTCAAGATTTTGCAAAAAATCACTTTTACTTTTTGTTTGGACAATGTAATAAGCTAAAGCCCTTAGTTCTTCTTCGTCTAATTTAGAAATGAAATTTTTATAACTATCTTGACTTTCTATAATGTCAAAATCACTTATAAGACCTAAATTTAAAGCAAAAGAACGAATGATTTGTGAAAAAAAGCTGTCAAAAGTGTAGATATTAAGCTTAGATCTTAAAAACTCATCTTTGTATTTTTCTCTTAAAGCTATAAGCTCATTCTTGCTTTTGCCTAGCATTTTCATAAGCTCATTACACTCTGCTTTATTCTCTCCATTTTCAAGCACATCAAATTCTAAAAAGGTTTTAAAAACTCTTTCTTTCATTTCGCTTGTAGCTTTATTAGTAAAAGTAAGGGCTAAAATTTCATTAATCTTAGCTCCCATTAAAACCAAAGCTACAAAACGCACACTTAATGCAAAAGTTTTCCCACTTCCTGCACTAGCTTCTAAAGCTAAAAAAGGCTCAAAATGATAACTCAAAGTTTAAACTCCTTTTTATAAAGCATGGTATAAGGGCTGTAAGCATTGTCGTTTTTTTGATTAAAAAATTCTTTTTCCAAAGGCTCTTTAGCAAGCTCATTAAGTAAATCTTTCAGTTCTTGCACGCTCTTGCTTTTAGCATTTTCATGTATGATTTTGATATTTTTTAGATCATAAAAACAAGCTTTTGTATTTAATAAGGCATTTTGATTTTCTAATAAAAACTTATAAAAAGCAAGTTGATAAGACTTTTCATCTGCCTTGCCACTTTTATAATCTATAATCAATCTTTCATTGCCATTATTATCTACTCTATCTAAAAAGCCTATGGCGTGAATTTTCACTCCATTTTCTGCAATAAATTCTTTTCTTGGTGGATTAAATTCACATTTTTCTACCACATAACCTTGCTTAAAATGCTCATTTTCAAGTGTTTGAAATTCTTTAAATATAGTTTGTATTAAAGCTAAATTTAGCGCATCAACTCGGTATTGTTTAATGTTTTTTACCACTTGCATAAAAACTTCATAATCAAAATGATTTTTAGATTTTTGTGTATAATAAAGCTCTAAAGCCTTATGGATAAAACTCCCCAACTCATTTGCTCTAAGTGTATCATCTAAAGTCTTTGGCTCTTTTAATCTTAAAACATACTTATAATAATAATCCAAACCATAATGTACAAGAAGATGAAATCTTGAAAAAGAAAGATCGCTTTGAAAATAATCATGTTTTGCTTTAATACTTACAATAGGTTCAAGATTAAAAGTACATGGATAAGTTTGGAAATATTTCACATAAGCATTATTGCTATAAGTTTTATCTTCATAAAGCGGAAATTCAAGTTCATTTAAAAATCTTGATTTGATTTTTTCTTCATTTTCCACATAAGAAATTCCAACTAATTTTGCCTTGGCTATTAAAGTATAATAATAATGTCTTTGTAAATTTTCTCTTTGAGCATGAGTGATAAGTCCTGCTTTTTTGCGAATTTCATTGTTTAAAAATAACTCGCTTGAAACTCTTTTTGGGATAAACTCATCATTAAAATCAACTATAATTACCCCATCATATCTAAGCCCCCTACTTTCTAAAAGTCCCATTACAGTAACTTCACCACCACCAACACTGCTTAGTTTTATACCATCAATTTGCATAAAAAATAATTCTAAAATTTGCACAAAGCTTAACTTGTGTGTTTTTACAAGCTCTTTGATAAAAATAAGCTCTTGATATATATAATTTTTTAATTCCTCATCACTATCTTCTAGCAAATTAAAAATAAAATTCTCAAAAAAATCATAAGAAATATTTTCATCAAAAAGCTTTTTAAACTCTATAAAATCAACATTAGAAGAAAAAAAGTGTAAATTGCACAAATGTTTGTTTAAATTACACCTTTCATAAAATTCTTCATTTTCTTCATACTCAAACTCATCATCTTTAGCACTTTCATACAAAGACTTTAATCTATGATAAAAAAGTGTGTTTTTAATACTTTCTCCACTTGCATAGTTTAAAACATTATTTTTATCATAAAGTCTTAAAATATCTACAAAATTCTCATCAGGAGTAATCACTACAATATCTTTTGCGTTTATACCGGATTTTAAAAAAGAATTAATTTTTTCAAAAACAAAAGCAGCTTGTAAAGATCTTAAGTGAAAACTTTTATAACTAATTTTACTTTCTTTAAAAAAGCACTCTTCTTTTAAAATTATTTTTTGATTTACATCAAACAAATAAGCATGATTTTCCTTAAGAGAAAGTCCTTGTAAAAAGCTAAGAGTATTTAAAAAATCTTTATTAAATTTAGTGCAATTAAACTGCACTTTAAGAGGAAGTATTTCCTTAACTTTTAACAAAAGCTCTACTTCAAAGGCATTTAAAAAACCTTGAAAATCAAAAATAATCTCATCATAATTTTTTAAAAAATCGCTATTAATTTCATAATCTAGTGGCAAAGAAATATCATCATATAGATTTTGCTCTTTTAACAAGACAAGATAATTTTTAAAAAGCTCTTCTAAAATTTGCAAATGCTCATCATACTGAGCATAAGCATCATGAAATTTTAATGAGTTGATATCTTTTTTTTCTAAACTAAGCTCTTTAAAGAAACTAAATAAATAAGCATTGTTTTTTAAGAAAGCAAAAAAATTACTCGGTATTTTTAAACTTTGCTCTAAATTTTTAGTTTGCTCGCAAGCCTTTTTCATCAAAAGCAAACACTCATAATGAGTTGCTTGAAAACATGGAGAAAAAACTAATTTTTGCATAAATTCAGCTATACTCATAGCCGGTTCTACTAAACTATCAATCTGTAGTTTTTTCTCATAATATTTTCTTAAAGCTCTTAGTGAGCTAAATACAAAAAGCTTCATTATCTAGTTTGTAAAAAGAATTTAAAAAATCCTACACTATTTTCATCTTGAGTGATTTTTAAAAGTATTTGCCAAACACCTTTTTCTTTGATATTAAAATCAAATACCAAATCATTTCCTTCTAATTTTGCTTGTAAATTCTCATCATTTGCATTTGTATGTGGGCGTGAAAGTAAAGTTTGAATTTGAAGCTTACTTAAGTCATAATCTTTTAAATTTTCAATAGCAATTCTCAGCTCATTTTGCCCTTCATTGATATAATAAACTTGATTTTTCTTATGCACAAAGCTTTCTTTGTCTTTAATGCTTAGCTTAAAATTTTCATCAAAAATCTTTTGTCTGTTTTGAATTTCATTATAATTTAACTCAACATTTTGATAAGAATCAAAATAAAAATTATCTTCATACACAGGGGCTTTGCTTGCAATAAAAACCGTAACAATACAAGCTATAACAATAAGCCCTAAAGAAATCAAAATACCATAAGGCCAAAATGTTTTTTGATTTTGCATTTATCTTCTCCTTTTGATTTTTCTTTGAACTAGCATTAAAATTGCGACACATAAAAAGCCATAGATTAAAATTCTCATGATATTTAAAGTATCACGATTTGAATTTCCATAAAAAGGTTTTATATTAAAATAATTTGCCACTTGATCGGCAATATCTGCATAGCCATTTAAAATAGCAGCATTATAAATATCTTTTTGTTTAGGATTTGCAAGTATAGGTAAAATCGTTCCTTTTTCAGGATAAGGACTTAAAACACCTTCTTTATCAAAATACTTCATAGCATCATCACTTGCAAGTATATCCACCTTATGCGAAGCTTTAGAAAACACAAGCAAAATATATGGCTTACTCAAATTAGCTTCATAGCTTTTTAAGCTTTCAAAGTCTTTTTTATCACTTAATGCTAAGGCTATATTAACTCCGGTTAATTCATGGATTTGTTTAGAACTTGAAGTGATATTTTGTTCTATTGCAGTATTTAAGATGTTATCATTTAATAATATTTCAGCATGCAAGAAATTAGCAAAGCAAATAAAAATGGCGGTTAAAAAACCGCCCTTAAATGTATTTTTCATCCTATAAAAAGATGATTTACAGTTAAAACCGACCAAGCAGTAATTCCTGCTGCTACAACTAAGCCAGCTATGATTAAGTATTCAAGAACTTTTGCCATAATCATTCCTTTATGATGATATGTTCTTCTCTTTTAGAGTCAAACATTTTAATTTGCTCTGCTTTTTCTAATTTATAAGGTTTTTGCATTACATCTTGCTGTGCTTTTAAACCCCAAACAGTAAATCCAGCTAAAATCGATAATAATAAAACAGTTGCTATTAACATTCCACTAACACCTGAAAGTGAAAATACACATCTATTTGAATTTTCCATTATTCACCCCTTGAAAGAGAAATTGCATATTCACTAACTGCTTCTTTTTGAAGCTCGTTTAATAAACCATTGTTAAAGTGAGGCATTACACCTATACTACCTGCTTTACCACGATTTAAAACATCTACTACAAACTCAGCACTACCGTATTTTGATAAATCCGGAGCTACTAATTGTCCATCAATAGTTCCTTTTCCGTCCTCTCCATGACATACTGTACAAGTTACAAAAAGCTCTTTTCCTTTTGCCACAAGCTGAGGATTTTCAGTTTTTTTAATCGCTGAAATTTCAGAAGCAACATAAGCTGCAATTGCAGGGATATCAGCCTCATCTATGCCATTATCTGCTGCGCTTAACATCTCACCCATAGGATAATTCATACCCTTAGAACCTTTAGTAATTACTTCTATAAGTCCTTCTTCTGAACCCCAAATGTTAAGGTTTTGTGCTTTTCCATTAATACCATCACCTGTAATTCCATGACAAGAAGAACACTGAACCAAGAAAATATTTTTACCCATTTCTTGTTTATCTTGTGCACTTAAATTTGCAAATTTCTGTGCAAATTTTTCATTATGCGCTTGTACTTCTTTGTTATACTCACCAATTTGAGAATAACTATTTAAAGGATATCCCCAAAGGAAATACCATATACACCATACTATAGACAAGAAAAACACCACAGCCCAACCAAGTGGTATAGGATTTTTAAACTCGCCTATACCATCCCAGCTATGTTCGCTTAGCTCACCTTGGCTTTTTTCTTCTTTCATACTTTTAAATAATTTTCCTACCACAACAAGCGTAATTAGTATGATAAGAATTGCTCCAATAAAAGATAATAAATTAACATTATCTTGTAAATTCAACCATTGCATTAAGCACTCCTTTTATTTTGCTCTAAAACACGATCACTGATTTCATCATGCAATGCTAAATCAGCATATTTTTCATAGTTTCTTCTACCTGTTTTTTCAGATCTATATAAATGAAACCAATAAGAATACAAAACTACCACTAAAAATACTACAAGAGCAAAAAAACCATAAGCTTGTAGCTCTCTTATTAGTTCTAAATCCATGGTTTTTCCTATTTTAAGCTATTAAGATACGCGATTAAAGCTACAATCTCTCTAATTTCGCCTCTAGCAAACGCATCTTTAACATCTTGATTTTTCATTTGATCTACTATAGCTTGAGCTTCTGCTTTAACTTCTGCTTGAGCTTCTTCCCAAGTACCAAGTTTTGTACCATTTTCAACATCGTAAGGCACATTGAAAACTTTTTTCACAGTCAATGCTTCTGCATAAGCTGTTTCTATGTTTGCATTATTGCTAAACATATGTTTATAAGCTGGCATAATAGAACCAGGAACAACTGAAACTGGATCCCACATATGATTTTCATGCCAATCTGTAGTTCTAAAATTACCTATACGTAATAAATCAGGTCCGGTTCTTTTTGAGCCCCATAAAAATGGTCTATCATAAGCATATTCACCACTAACTGAATACATACCATAACGATCTGTTTCTGATTTAAAAGGACGAATAAGTTGTGAATGACATGCATTACAACTTTCTTTAATATAAGCATGACGTCCTGCAAGTTGTAAAACCGTATAAGGCTTTTTACCTTCAATTGGTCTTGCATTTTGAGCAAAATCAGGTAAAACTTCTACAATACCCGCATATGCAATCACAATAAATACCGCTACAGCAAAAAAGAATGGATTTTTTTCTAACCAACTAAACATATTTTTCCTCCTTATGCTGCCATAGGTGAAGCACTTTTTGGTTCTTTATCAAGTACTCTACCCACTGCGATTGATTTGTAAATATTATAAACAAACATGAAAAATCCTACCAAGTATAACAAGCCACCCACAGCTCTAATCCAATAGTAAGGAATAATAGCTTCAACAGTATCGATGAAAGTATAAAGTAAGTTACCATACTCATCTGTAGCTCTCCACATCATACCTTGAGTAATACCTGCTATCCACATAGAACTAAAGTACAATACTATACCTGTGGTTTGAATCCAAAATTGAGCTTCCATTAGTGATTTGCTATATAGCTCTCTTTTAAACATTCTAGGCACCATATGATAAAGTGCTGCCATAGTCATAAAGCCAACCCAACCTAAAGTACCATCATGAACATGCCCTGGAATCCAATCTGTAAAGTGTGCTAATGCATTAACTGATTTAATAGAAAGAATAGGACCTTCTAAAGTTGAGAACATATAGAAAGTTGAAGCTAAAATCATAAATTTGATTAATGGACTTTCTCTTAATTGACTCCACTCACCTTTCATAGTAAGTAAGATATTAATTGCTGAACCCCAAGAAGGTAAAATAAGCACAATTGAAAAAACTGAACCCATAGTTTGCATCCAATCAGGTACAGTAGAATAAATCAAGTGGTGTCCACCTGCCCATAAATAAACAAACATTAAGCCCCAAAATGCAAATAAAGACAATTTATAAGAGAAAATTGGTTGACCGCTTTCTTTTGGTAAGAAATAATAAATTTGAGCAATAATACCAACAGTGAATACAAATGCAACTGCATTGTGTCCATACCACCATTGAACTAACGCATCATTTGTTCCTGCATACATAGAAACACTATGCCACCAATCACCCATTCCACTTACAAAATATGTTGGCACAGCCATATTATTAAATAGATAAAGCATTGCTATACCTAAAAAAGTAGCTATATAATACCAAAGTGAAACGTATAAAGTTTTTTCACGGCGTATTCCAATAAGTCCAAAAATACTTACACCCCATAAAACCCAAACTAAAACTACCAATATATCAAGTGGCCATTCAAGTTCAGCATACTCTTTTGAAGTACTAACACCTGCAAACAAAGTAATAACAGCTATAATCATAGTGATCATATAAAGCCAAAAATGTAATTTACCAATAAACATTAAAAAGCTTGATTCTGCCATACTAACTTTTAGTACACGCTGACCAATATAATACCATGTAGCCCAAATTCCTGAGAGCATAAAACCAAAAATTACACCTGAAGTGTGTAATGGTCTAAGTCTTGAAAAAGTACCATACTCACCGGCTAAATAGTTTAAATCCGGATAAGCCATTTGAAAGGCAATAAGCGTTCCAATAGCCATACCAATAACACCAAACAATAAGGTAGCAAACATAAAATATTTAGCAACCGTATAGTCATAGTTTAATGCATTTCCTGGGTGCATTTCCTCTCCTTAAGTTTTTTTCTGCAATTATGCAATCTTTATATTATATGATATTTAATATCTTTTTTAGCTTAAATTATGTCAAATTATTTATTATTTATTAATAAATTGTAATGTTATCGCGTGAGTATAAAACCTGTATAAGAAAAATACACACCATAAAAAAAGATTAAAATATAAGAAATCAAACTAGCTATTTTTTGAAATTTTTCATTTAATGTTTTAGAAAAATAAGCAAAAAATATCAAAGCGGGCAAGGTTGAAAGTCCAAAAACAAGCATAATTAATGCTGACAAATAAATATTTTGCACACTCATACCAAAGGCTATGTAAAAATACACCAATCCACATGGCACAAAACCATTTAAAAATCCTAAAAAAAGAGTACTTTTTAAAGACTTATTTTGAATTAGTTTGGAAATATTTTTTTTGATGATACAGTCAAAAATTAAAGAGCTTTCAAAAAAAGCTAAAAATTTTCCTTTAAAAATTAAAGCACAAGCTAAAATCATCATAAAAAGCCCAATAATAAAAAACATTACACCTTTTGCAAATTCGTTAAAAGAAAATAAATTTCCAAAAATTCCAAAAAATACGCCTAAGCAAACATAAGCAAAAATTCTAGATAAATGATAAGAGAAAATCAAAAGAGAAAAAGGGAGTTTAATTTGCTTTGAAAGCTGAGTATAAGCCAAAACAAAGCCTCCGCACATTCCATAGCAATGTCCAAAGCTTGAAAGAAAAGCTATACTCGCTAAAGCAATAAAATCTAAATTCACAAAAGCTCTAAAAATTCTTTAAAAATATACTTGCTCTCATGTGGCCCTGATGAGCTTTCTGGATGGTGTTGTACTGATATAATAGGATAATTTTTATATCTTACACCCTCTACATTGTCACCAAATAAATTTCTATGAGTAATTGTTGCAACCTCTGCTATTTTTTCAGGAACATTATAGTTGTGATTTTGGGCTGTGATTTCTACTGTGTTATTTGTAAGGTTGATTACTGGGTGATTTGCTCCATGTTGACCAAATTTCATCTTATAAGTTTCATAACCAAAAGCATTACTTAAAAGTTGGTGTCCTAAACAAATACCTAGCATAGGAATTTTTGCTTCTGCTAATTTTTTAATCTCTGCGATTTCATCTTTTAAAATTCTTGGCTCACCTGGCCCATTAGATAAAAATACCCCATGAATCACACCTTTTTGGTATAATTCAATCAAATCTTTTGCCTTGGTATTATAAGGAAAAACTTCTACTTCAAGCCCAACGCTTACAAGCTCATTTAAAATATTTTCTTTTACACCATAATCAATCACAGCTACTTTTTTACCACTTGCTTTTACATTCTCATAAGCTTTTTTGCTATGATCCCAGGCACCTTTACTATGTTTATAAGAGCTTTTAGTGCTAACCTGTGCTACATAATTTACCTCATCGATTTTAGCACTAGAAAGAAGCATTTTCTTAAGCTCTTCTTTGTCTTTTATTTCAGTAGATATTACCGCTCTTAAATTACCATAATCTCTAATCATTTTAACTAAAAATCTTGTATCAATTTCGCAAAGTCCTATTTTGCCATGATTTTTCAAATAAGCACTTAAAGAATTGTTAGCTCTAAAATTAGAATAATCTTCATTTAATTCTCTTATAATCATACCACTAGCAAAAACTTCTTTGCTTTCATTGTCTTCATCATTAACACCAACTATACCAATTTCTGGCATCGAAAATACCACAAACTGACCTGCATATGAAGGATCAGAAATAATCTCTTGATAGCCCGTTAAAGAGGTATTAAAAACAAGCTCACCAAAAAAAGTTCCACCTTTTCCAAAAGCCTTTGCGCTTAAAAAAACATCATTTTCTATATAAATATAAGCTTTCATAAAAGTCCCTTTTTTCTAAGCTCTTCTTGATACAGCTTTTCAAATACTAATTCATATTCTTCAGAACCTGGGATAAGTTTTCTTTTATAATTTGAAATTTTTTCATAAACCAAATCTTCTAAATTTTCATACTCTTTTAAATAAGACATAATGCTTGAAAAAATGAGATTTTTCACGCGATTTTCTGATACATTATAATTTATCAAATCCTCTTCTACTAAATTTTCTAAAATTTTATGAGAAAGATTGTTATATCTATCTTCACTATCAAGTATAAATTTAAATTCATTTGCTAATTTTTTCTTAATCATCCAAAACATACTTTTTCTATCTATTTGCATAAACTCAATTTCATCTTCCTGACTTTCCAAAAGCTCTTTTGCTTTTTCATCAAGCTTACGCTCGTTTAAAACATCTATTTCTATAATCTCTTTTGCTATTTTTAAAAGTTTTTGACTATCATCTTTGATTTTTACAAAAGAAGAATGTATTAAATCAAGTATTATTTTATTTGCTATATAAGGTATATGAGCTGGTTTGATACGCATTTATTCACCTTTTTATTTTTATTGAAATAATACTAAAAAAAAGGTAAAAACTGCTTAAAACTTACTGCGAACTTGCATTTTGATCTAAATTTTTCAAAAGTAGTGTTAAATCCGAAGCTTTTTTAGGTTCCATTTTTGCCATAATAGATGAAATTTTTCTAGGATCTAGCGAAAGTAGAATTTTTGAAGCTTCATCAGGCTCCATTTCGCTTAATATACCTGCCACAGCCACATCTTTCATCTTGGCATAGATTTCTGTAATACGTCCCATAGTTTTATCATTAATAATTTGAAGATTTTGCTTAGTTGCTTCTAATATACGCTCATTTTGTTCTTTTAAGCTTTTGATTTGCTCTAAACTTGCATTAATATCAGCTTCTTTTTGCATTAAAGCTTGCATTTTTTCTTTTTGTAAAGCTTCAAAAGATGCTCTATAAGCCTCCAAGCTTTGCCTTGCTTCATCATATTCTCTAATTTGTTCTTGCATTTGTTCTTTTCTTGCTTCAAAATACTGCTCACAATTTTGCTGTGCATTTACAAAATTTAAAAAAATCAATAAATATATTATTTTTTTCATTATTTATCCCTATTAAAATGTCTTGTTATAGCAAGTTCATCTATAAATTTTTCTTCTTCTTTTTGCAAGGCTTTTTGGATTTTTTTTAATTCTTCATTTTCTAAAACTTTAATTTTTTCAAATTCTAAATGGGCTTTTTTATATAAGTGCTGATGGTGTGCTAATTCTTTTTTAGTTAAATCCAATTTTTGCTTAACTCTTTGCTTACCTTCTCTTGCAATTTCTTGCATTTTTAAAGACGATCTTAACAAAGCTATCGAACCCTTATCAGCTAAAGTTAAGCTTTCGCAAGTTTTTGAAGCTTCTTTAAGCTCTTCTTCACACTGCAAAAGCTTTTGTCTTGTTTTAGTTAAATTTGCTTCTGCTTTATCAAGCTGTTGTTTTCTAAGCTTAATCACAGAAGAATATTTGCTTTTCATAAAATGATAGTATCTTCTCTTTCAGGACTTGTAGAGATATAGCCTACTTTAACACCACTTAATTCTTCTAAACGTTTAATGTATTTTTTAGCATTTTCAGGCAATAAATCATAATCCCTAATCCCTGCAACTTTATCCCAACCTTCCATTACTTCATAAATAGGTTTAGCATTTTCTAAATCACAAGGCACATAGTCTATTTCTTGTCCCTTATACTCATAAGCTTTACAAATTTTAACACTTTCAAAACCATCTAACACATCAAGTTTCATTAATGATAAAGTATCTAAGCCATTTAATCTTGCAGTATATCTTACCGCAACCGCATCAAACCAACCACATCTTCTTTTTCTACCTGTACTTACACCGATTTCTTTACCAATAAGTCCTATTTTTTCACCATCTTCACCTAAATCTTCACTTGGAAAAGCTCCATTTCCCACTCTTGTTGTATAAGCTTTTACTATACCTATAACTTTTCCAATTTCTTTTGGATTTAACCCCAAACCACTTAAAGCTCCAGCTGAAATAGTCGTTGAACTAGTAACATAAGGATAAGTTCCATGATCAATATCAAGCATCGATCCTTGCGCACCTTCTAATAATACTTTTTTATCCTCATCCAAAGCTTTCCAAAGCATTCTTGTGGTATCTGTAATATATGGTGCTAAAACTTCTTTAAAGCGTTTTAAATCTTTTAAAATTTCATCATAACTAGGCATTGCAATACCTAAAACATCAAAATAAGTTTTTTTAAGTTCAAAATCTTTCATTAAATTTTCACAAAGTTTTTCAGGCTCTAGCAATTCCCCTACTCTATGTCCATTACGACTTATTTTATCTTCATAACTTGGCCCTATACCCTTGCCTGTTGTTCCTATAGCTTTATCGCCTTTAAGTCTTTCTCTTGCTTGATCAATCAAAGCATGGTGATTTAAATTTAAATGAGCCCTATCACTTATAAACAATCTTCCTTCTAAATTTTCAAATTGAGCCATTTCGCTAATTAATACATCAGGATTAACTACAACTCCATTTCCTATAACATTAATACATTGCTTATTTAAAACACCTGATGGCATTAAATGTAAAGCATATCTTATACCATCAACCCATATAGTGTGACCTGCATTATGTCCGCCTGCACTCCTGCAAACATAATCATAATTTTCACATAGTTTATCAACTATCTTACCTTTACCCTCATCACCCCATTGGATACCAACTACAATATCTGCTTTACTCATAAAAAAAACTCCATTTTGACTTAAATTTGGCGAGAAGGTGAGAGAATCGAACTCCCCAAAAAGTAGTCAACTACCCTTTCATCTGATTTGAAGTCAGTGGCCATCACCAGATAAGCTAACCTTCCAAAAATTATATTATATCTTATAAATTTATATATTAGAATAAAATAATTAGTAAATATATATTTTTACAAAAATGAAAAATAATTATACTTATAAAGTAAAAATTAAAAAATATTTCATATAATTAATAAAAAATAATATAATTTTTTCAATTATATTATTATAATTTTAATCATATAAAGGAGAATACATGAAAATCATAAAAAAGAGTATTTTCTTTTTACTTTTATTTACTACTCTTTTAAATGCAGAAAATAGTGGTTTTTTTATAGGTGGAGGAATTTCTAGCACAGGAAACAAAGATACAACAAGTATTATCGGAGAAAAATATAAAGATAACTCACAAGATATTGTTTTTAATCTAATTGTGGGCTATAAATACTTCTATACCCCTCAACTTGGCGCTAGAATTTATTTTAATCACGAAGCAAGTTCAATAAACTATGGAGTGGTAACTCAAGCTAAAGAAGCAGGTTGGAATGAATATACGATTAATTTAGATACTTTATATAATTTTACCTCAAATGAAACAAATATGGGTGTTTATGGTGGATTATTTGCAGGTTATACTGATTGGGATTTTGTGAATTCTACAAATATAGAGAAAAAAGGATTCATTAGTGGAATTAATTTTGGCACAAGAGCAAATTTTAACAATCATCATAGTATAGAATTGGGTGCTAAAATTCCTTTTATAAGAAGTTCTATCTCAGATTGTAAAGAAAATATTTTTCACACAAGCACAAAAACTCAAAGAATATATAGCACACAATTAAAATATATCTATAGTTTTTAAAGGTAATTCTTACAAAGAATTACCCACAAAAAAACTTTAAAGATGTTTTAACATTGTTTCATAAGCTGCTTTAGTTCCTGGGCGCACTTTAGTTACCAAGCTCACTAAAACAATCACAATAGATGCAGCTAAAAATCCTGGAATGATTTCATAAATAGGAAAATTAAGCCACTCGGCTAAGAAATTTTTATATGCTACAACTACAACTGCACCTGTAATCATACCTGCAATAGCAGCATATCTAGTCATTTTTGACCAAAATAATGAAAAGAGCATTACAGAACCAAAACTTGCTCCAAACCCTGCCCAAGCATAAGCTACTATACTTAATACACTTGAGTTTTTATCAGTAGAAATGATAAAAGCTATCACAGCCACTGCTAAAACACCAAATCTACCTAAAGTCATTACCATTTTATTAGACGCTTCTTTATTGAAAATTCTTTTATAAAAATCTTCTGCTATGGTTGAACTTGAAACAAGCAATTGCGAACTTGCTGTACTCATAATAGCTGCTAAAATAGCACTTAATAAAATACCTGCTATCCAAGGATTAAAAAGTAATTGCGACATTACGATAAAAATCTTTTCAGGATCTTGCAAACTAAGTTCAAATTTACTCACATAAGCTATACCTAAAACACCTATCAAACAAGCGCCAATTAAAGATATAACCATCCAAGAAATTCCCACAAAAGTAGCAGTTGGAATATCTTTAGTTGATCTTATAGACATAAAGCGCACCAAAATATGTGGTTGACCAAAATATCCAAGTCCCCAGGAAAGTGCTGAAACTATACCTAAAAAGCTTAATCCTTCTCCCATAGAAAAAGTATTTGGCTTGATTTCTTTGACTATATTAACAGCTTCACTAAAACCACCCAAATGATAAATCATCACTATAGGTACGATAATCAAGGCACTCATCATCAATAAACCTTGAATCAAATCCGTCCAACAAACCGCCTTATATCCACCCAAAAATGTATAAGCAACTATAATAACAGTTCCTGTAGTTAAAGCATAATCATATTGAATTCCAAAAGTTGCTTCAAAAAGTTTTGCTCCACCTACAAGCCCTGAAGAAACATAAAAAGTAAAGAAAATCAAAATAACAATAGCGCAAACCACTCTTAATATATGCTTATCATCATCAAACCTTGTTTCAAAATAATCAGGTATGGTAATAGAATTTGCAATCACACTAGTATAAATTCTAAGTCTTTTTGCTACAAAAGCCCAGTTTAAAAATGCTCCTATACTAAGACCTATTGCAATATAACTTTCAGCTAAACCACTTACATATAAAGCTCCTGGTAAACCCATTAAAAGCCAACCGCTCATATCAGAAGCTCCGGCACTAAGTGCTGAAACCACAGGCCCCATAGAACGACCGCCTAAAAAATAGTCTTCTGAATTTTTATTTTGTTTATAAAAATAAAATCCGATAAAAAGCATTAATGCTGAATATGCGACAAACATTATCGCAATTTGAGTATTAATGTGTACAACCTCCATTTATTCTCCTTTTTTTATTTTAAAGCACGAATGCCTAGATTTCCATAACGATGGAAAGATACACTTAAAGCTTTTTCATTATGATATAAAAGCAACTCAAAACGTCCATTCATTAAAGGCTTAGCATTAGCAATGATTTTTGCGCAACTTGCTGCCTTTATGAAAATTTCATCATTAACATCTAATGGAGCAAAATAACGAATTCTTTCATAATCAGCTATTTTGCTAATGAAATTTTCTTTACTTTCTTTAAGGAATAAAGTTTTTGAACTAATTTTTTGATTAATCTTTTGCACAAGATCTATTTTTTCATGCTCATCATAACTTAAAATAAGATCAATATTTAGCACACTAGCTGCTAAAATAACCCCTAAAATATCTTTTAAACTATCATTTTTATGCACTCTATAAGCGATATTTTTAACCTTTGTATAAGAAAAAAGATTATCCTCGCCTCTTATATTGACATAATCTTTCGCACTTGCAAATTCATTCTTTACATGATAAGCATAGCTTCTTGCCATAGCTTTAATGACTTCAAAATCGGCTTTATCTTTTTCATTTAAATCCAAACTTAAAGCATTTAAATTTGATACTAATTCGTTATCTAAGACATTTTGATCAGCTTGACTTTGCTCTATATCTAAAAATTGGGTAATGTAATTATAAATTCCAACTTTTCTACCAAAACCAATGGCTGATTTTTTAATACCACCAAAAGGCTGTCTAAGAACTATAGCTCCTGTTGTTGGTTTATTAATATAAATATTTCCTGCCTCTATGTGAGTATGGAAGTATTCCCATTCTCTCTCATCTAAACTTTCAAATCCTGCTGTAAGTCCATAACCTGTAGAATTTACTATATCAATAGCTTCTTTTAAATCTTTTGCTTTCATTACAGTTAAGATTGGCGCAAAAAGCTCATTCATGTGCGTAAAATCACCTTTTTTAGTACCATATTTAATCCCTGGAGTTAGAAGATAAGGATTATCATCTACAAATTTAGGTTTTAAAGCCCAACTTTCATATGGAGCTAACTCATCTAAAGCTTTTTGTAATTTCACATCTGGTTTATCTGCTAAAGCTCCAAGTTTATTTTTAAATACAAATGGATTTCCAACCGCCATGGAACTAGCAGCATCTACCAAAGTCTTTTTGAACTCTTCATCATTATAAACTTCTTCTTCTAAAACTAGTAAAGAAGTAGCAGAGCATTTTTGACCTGAATTTGAAAATGCTGAATGAATGATATTTTTAATCGCACTATCACGATCGGCAAATTTAGAAACAATAGTTGCATTTTTACCGCCTGTTTCAGCGCTTAAAAGTAAGGTTGGATTAGCTTTGAGCATTGCATAAGCAGTTTCTTCCCCACCGGTTAATACTGAAAATTTCACACTTTGATCAACAAGTAAGTATTTTGATATATCACTACCTTTAGCAGGTAAGAAAATCAAAGCATCTTTTGGAATTCCTGCATCCCAAAAACATTTACAAAGCATATAGCCTGTTAACATCGATAAAGATGATGGTTTATATATTACTTTATTTCCTGCGGCCAAAGGTGCTGCTATGGTTCCTACTGAAATACCTACTGGGAAATTCCATGGCGCAATCACCACGCCTATGCCTTTTGCTTTAAAAGTCGTATTTGGATTTTGCTCTTTTAGTTTTTCCAAAGAATGTGGATAAAATTCTAAAAAGTCTATAGCCTCACTAACTTCAGGATCAATTTCTAAGAAAGTTTTTCCTACTTCTAAAGCTGCTATACCTATTAAATCTCCTCTACGATCTCTAACAAGTTGAGCAGTTTTTGCTAAAATTTTATAAATTTCATCGTGACTTAAATCACTAAAATTTGAGCTCTTAGCTACATCTAAAGCGTATTTGATCTCTGCTTGGCCTGCTAAATGTGCTTTACCTATAGTGCGATTTTTGATTTTATCTTTAACTTCTACTACTTGTAAATTTTCATTTTTAATTTCTTCTTTTGCAACCGGATAGACATCATAATTTTCTAAATTTTCATATTTAGTTCTTATATTTTTAGCCCACTCTCTATTTGCTTTTAAGATAAAATCTGTATCAGGTTCGTTTTTAAATTCTTTACTCTCATAAGAACTAATAGCTTTTGTTTCATTATTTCTATCCTGGGTTCTATGAGTAGAATTATCCAAACTAGCAACGCCTTCTAAGGATTTTATAAACAATTCTTTTTGTATCTGCCAATTTTTATCATTGATTTTAAGATTGAAAAAATATCTCATGAAATTATCTTCACTAGTATTTTCATCAAGTCTTCTTACTAAGTATGCAATAGCATTGTTAAAATGTGCTTCATCGCAAACTGGTGCATAAAGTATAAGATCATGCATTTTAGAAAGCTCATAAGAGCATTGCAAACTCATACCCTCAAGCATTTCAAAAGTAAAAGATGATAAAGCTCCTGTTTGTGAAATTCTAGTATAAGCATAAGCTATTTCAAATAAATTATGACTTGCAATACCTACATTAATATATTTATGATTATCTCCCTCTAAGACAAAATCAAGCATTTTTTTATAGTTACTATCGGTGTCAATTTTTTTATAAAAAGTAGGTAGAGCCCAACCTCTTTGTGAAGCTATAGTTTCTTCACTTTCCATATTCGCTCCTTTAACAAAGCGAATTTTTATAGGCTTCATACCTTTTAAAACTCTTTCTTTAGAAAAGGCAAAAAGTTTTTTCAAATACTCATAAGAATCAGGAAGATAAGCTTGCAAAACAATACCTGCTTTAATATCGTATTTTGCAACACTTTCCATAAAAGCTTCAACAGTTAATTCTAAATCTCTAAATTCTTCCATATCAAGATTGATAAATTTAGACACACCTTGCTTTTTTTCTTCCTCTAAAGCAAGAGCGTATAATTTATCTAATCTTTTTACCACCTCATCTTTAGAGTATTCAAAATCAATAATATTGATTTGGGAAAAAATGGTAGTAATTTTAATAGAAATATAAGTAATATAGCTTGTTTTTAGCGCTTCTTCATATTTTTTCATCCTATAAGCACTTTCAGCCTCACCCAAAACCTCTTCACCAATTAAATTTACATTTAAGGTGATTTTATCTTCATCTTTTCTTTTGCGCATATGAGGCTCTAAAACACTAGGATTTGCATCTAAAACCATAGCTTTAGTATCTTCTCTTAAATGCTTAATGAAAAATGGCACACTAAGAGTTGGTGCAAATTTTCCAAAATTTAAAAATGAAAAAAGTAAAAATTTTTCAAAAGCACTAAAAAAATCAGCTATACCATATTTGTTTAAAGTATGTTCTATAAGCTCAAAACTTGCACTTTTATCTTTGCATCTAAAAGAGCGATCTAAAAGCTCAATTAACATTACTTTATTTTTAGGATTGTTTAAAAGTTTTTGCATTTTGGCATGAAATTCTTTTTCGCTTTGAGAGATATTACTTTCTATCTTTCTTTGTAATTCTTCAGCTAATTGCAAAGCTTTTTGTATCATTTTTTCCTCCATTTTGTAGTTAATATCTTTCTATGATACAAAAATAGCCACAAAAATCAACATATATTTATTTGTAATTTATTTTTTTATGTAAAAAAGTAACAAATATAAACATATGCTTTTAATTGTAAATAAAATATTAGCGTAATAATAAATAATTATGAGTATTTCTTACACATCTAGCAATAATCTTTGCCTCTATATTGTAATCTTTCAAAATTTTCAAAGCCTCATTTGCATCTTTTTCACTCATTGCAGCTAAAAGTCCACCTGAAGTTTGAGGATCAAAATACACTATATCCTCATCTTTTTCATTTAAATTATCAATCCAAATTTTTAGACTATCTTTATTTTTATAAGCTCCTGCTGGGATAATCCCTATATTAGCCATTGATAAAACTCCATCCATTAAAGGAATTTCATTTTTATACACTTCTATCATAAGCTCTTTATTTAACATTTCTTTTAAATGTCCCAAAAGACCAAAACCGGTAACATCACTTAAAGCACTAAGACTTTTAAATCTCTTTAAAATACGACTTGCATAAAGATTTAAAAAACTCATTTGTTCTATTGCTTTTAAAATCTTTGCTTTTTCTAGCAAACCAGCCTTGATAGCAGTACTAATAATACCACTACCTATAGGCTTAGTAAGTAAAATCACATCGCCATCTTTTGCGCTATTATTAGCTATAAATTTCTTAGGATGAACTACACCTGTTACACTAAGACCAAAAATAAATTCATCATTTTCTATAGTATGTCCACCTACTAGCACAGCACCAGCTTCTTCAACCTTAACTCTAGCACCTTCTAAAACTTCAAGTAAAATTTCATTGTTAAAATGACAAGTATCAAAGCCTACAATATTTAAAGCATTAATCGCCTCAGCGCCCATAGCAAATACATCACTTAAAGCATTTGCAGCAGCTATAGCGCCAAAATGATACGCACTATCAACCACGGGTGTAATAAAATCAAGAGTTTGCACCAAAGCTAAATCTTCATTTAGCTTATAAACACTCGCATCTTCATTATTATTAATACCACTTAAAATGTTTTCATGCGGTTTTAAAATGCCAAGAATTTTGTCAAGACCCACCGAGTCTAATTTGGCAGCTCAACCCGCAGCTTTTACATATTGGGTTAGTTTTTGATCTTTATATATCATAAAGAAATAATCTTTGCCTTTCCAAAAAGTTCATTTAAAATTTCATAAGCATTGCCTATTTTGCCTATTTTAAGTTCTTTGCTTTTGCCAAAAAATTCCAAACATGCCCCGCAACTATAAATTTCAACTCCTAAATTTTCAAGTTCTTTCATAGCTTCAAAAGCCATATGAGAGCAATCAGTATTCATCAAAACACTATCATTAACACAAAGGATTTTTGCAGGTTTATTAGATAAATCTTTTAGGGTTTTTAAAAAACCTAGCATTAGATTTTTTCCAAGTTCTCCCTCGCCCACTCTATCACTTTTTAAAAATAACACATTGTATTCTTGTAAATTTTGTTCTTGAGTTTGAGCTATATTACCATCTTTTACAATACCAATAATACTCTCATCATCTAAATCTTTAACACTAAATTCCAAATTTAAAGATTTTAAAAATCTTATTACATTTTCTTTAGAAGCTTGAGAATTTAAAAGAATTTCTAAATTTTCATTTTCTTTTAACTCTTCTAAAGCTTTTTTTGTTTCTATCACAGGACGCGGACAAGCTAAATCTCTACAATCAATTTTCATTTTTTACCTTTTTTGCTTAATAATATATTGTTATAACTTGTATTCAAATTAAGTTTTATCTTTTTCTTGATTTTTCTTAAAAAATAATTCTTTAAAGCGTTTATTAGTGTATTCTTCTACATCTTGTTGTAAAATTTTAAAATTTTGAATTAACTCATAAGCTCTTGGAGTAAGTTTGCTACCAGCTTCACTTCCTCTTCCTTTTTTGGCAATGAGTAATTCTTCTTTCATATTTTTTTCCAAATCTTGTATATAAAGCCATGCTTTTTTATAATTAATCCCTAATTGTTTAGCTGCTTGAGAAATACTTCCACATTCTCCTACTAATTCTAAAATATCTGTTTTACCCTTACCAAAAAGTAATTCTCCATCAGAATTTTCTATCCAAATTTTACTTTTTATATGAAATTTTTTACCTTTTTTTTCTTCAAAGCAACCAAGTTCACAGTATTTAACATCAATTTTATAAGTTTTAAGTGTGGCTCTAATATCAGCCATATTAAAGTCTTTAGTACATTCTAAAGTATCTTTACATGATATGCGACGCTTAGAATCTAATTTTGTTTCTAACTTTTCTAAAATTTCACTTTTTGCTATATTTTTGTTTAACTTGCCAAATTGACCTAACTCACAATCTGAAATTTTTACGCCTAATTCTTTTATAGCAGTTTGAAAATCTTCTTTAGAATATTGTTTTAAAAGTTCTAGTGCTTTTTTACAAGTAAGTTTATTATTTTCATCAAGATTTTTTTGAATTTGTAAAATTAGCTCTTCCATGAATTAACCTTGGATTATAAGTAGTAAAAAAGGGTGCTTGTAAACACCCTTTGAATTATTTTACATCAAGTCCTAAATTTTGACCCTTGAGTAAAACTCTTTTTCTATACATTGCACTAACTTCAGCTGCATCACCAACCAAAAGTGCATTTGTAGAACAAACCGCAGCACACATAGGCACTTTACCTTCTGCGATACGATTTTGTCCATAAAGCTCTCTTTCTTCATGAGAGTTAGTAGGCTCAGGACCACCTGCACACATAGTACATTTGTCCATTTCACCCTTAATACCAAAAGCACCATCTCTTGGAAATTGTGGAGCACCAAAAGGACATGCATAAAGACAATACCCACAACCTATACAAGTTTTTTTATCATGTAAAACAATACCATCAGCTCTAATATAAAAGCATTTTACAGGACAAACTTGCTCACACGGAGCATCTGTACAGTGTTGGCAAGCAAGAGTTGTTGAAAACTCTTTGCCTTCTATACCTTCATTTAAAGTGATTACTTTTCTTCTATTAATTCCCACTGGTACTTCGTGCGCACTTGAACAAGCTACTTGACAAGCAAAGCAAGAAATACAGCGATTATTATCTACATAAAATTTCATTCTAGCCATAACTTACCCCTTAAGCCTTTTCAAGTCTGCAAAGTCCTGCATTAAACTCAGAAATTTGCGTATTTATATCAAAACCATAGTTAGTAACCGTGTTAGAACTTTCCCCTATAGTATAAGGTTTAGTACCTTCAGGATAATTATAACTTAAATCCACACCTTGCATAATACCTGCAAAATTATAAGGCAAGCAAATTCTATCTGGCGTAACTGAATGATTATGCACACATTTTACTTTAATCTTAGTGCCTTGTGGTGAATGAATCCACATCATATCACCATCATTTATACCATATTTTAAAGCAAGTTCAGGGTGCACATTAGCAAACATCTCAGGTGTGATTGCAGCAAGATATTTACTAGTTCTCTCAAGCATACCCGCACCGCTTAAATTTACTAAGCGCATACTTGAAATAATAGTTGGAAACTCTTTACTCCAATCTGTTTTTTGTTGCTCGCTAATAAATTTACTCTCAACCCTAAAGTTTTTCTCTTGATCACCCCAAGTAGGATATTTTTTAACCAAATCCCAACGAGGCGAGTGAATAGGCTCTCTATGCAACGGAATAGGATCAGCAAATTCCCAAACTTTCATTCTCGCTCTTGCATTACCTAAACAACAAGCACTTTTTTCCCTACATTTTTCTAAGATAATACCTGAAATATCAGTACTCCAGCTAGCACCCATTAATTCTTTTTCACTATTGCTTAGTTTAATATTAAACACTTTTTCGATATTTGCTTTAGTAATTTGTGGGTAACCACCTTTAACTTTACATCCTTTTGGGGTAAAAGCTTCATCTGCTAATTGAGAATGCCCCTCATGCTCTAAACCAAAACGGTTTCTAAAGCCCATACCACCTTCTTCATAAGGCACATCAGTATTCCATAATATAGAAGTACCAGGGTGCTGTTTATCCCAACAAGGCCAAGGTAGACCATAGTATTCACCTTTAACTTCACCACCAATACCTCTTTGAGTATCAGGATCAAAATGTTCCCAATTTTGTTGGTGTTTTCTTAGACGCTCAGCTGAAATACCTCTTAAACCTATACTTAAAAGACCATTACTCATTTCTCTTGTAGCATCATCAGGCCATACGAAATTATCATCACTATCATCTCTTGTTTGCACAAGTTTATGATCTTTTAATTCCATTTTCATACCGCGAGTGTATTCTTTGTAAAAACCAAATTTTTTGGCAAAAGCAAACATAATTTCATGGTCTTCTTTACTTTCATAAATTGGTTTTACTACTTGAGAGCGCCATTGCATAGCACGGTTAGTCGCAGTTACATAACCTTCTGTTTCAAATTGAGTACAAGCAGGGATGATATAAATACCATCAGGACGATCTGCTAAAACTGCTACTTCATTTACAAAAGGCTCAGCAATTACGATCATATCAAGTTTTTTAAGTGCTTCTTGAATTTTTACCGTATGTGCCATAGAAGTAATACCCGTTCCTTGCACCCAAAGTACGCGGATAGGTGAGTTAGAATAAGTTTTTTCTTCATGTAAAACACCTTGCCACCATTTTGCTAGTGAAAAGCCTTTTTCATGCATCCATTCTTTAGAATAAAATCTTGAATTTAAATATTCTCTATCTACATTCCAAAAATTAGCAAAATGATTCCATGCATCATCACCTAAACCATAATAAGCCGGTAAAGTATCAGCTAAACAACCCATATCAGTAGCACCTTGAACATTATCATGACCTCTAATGATATTTGTTCCTGCACCTGGCTTGCCTATATTACCAAGAACGAGTTGTAAGATAGCTAGAATTCTTGTATTAGAGCTACCTACTGAGTGTTGAGTAATACCTAAAGCCCAAAATAGCGTAGCAGGTTTGATTGTAGCTAGCATTCTTGTGATTTTTTCAAGTTGAGCAGCTGGAACACCCGTTACATCTTCTACAACTTCAGGAGTCCATTTAGCAGCTTCTGCTTTTATTTCTTCAACCCCATAAGTTCTAGTTTTGATTAATTCTTTATCTTCCCAACCATTTTTAAAGATTAAATGAAGCATACCATAAACTAAAGCTATATCTGTACCTGGACGAATTCTTACGTATTCATCAGCATGTACCGCAGTTTTTGTAAATACAGGATCTACAACTACTAATTTAGCATTATTACGATCTTTTGCTTGCAATAAGTGTTTAAATCCAATAGGATTTGCCACAGCAGTATTTGCACCAAAAATAATCATCATTTTTGAATGTTTAGTCACATCACCAAAATGATTTGTCATAGCGCCATAACCCCATGTATTCGCCACACCGGCGACTGTTGCGCTGTGTCAAATTCTAGCAACGTGGTCTATATTATTAGTACCCCAAAATGCTGCAAATTTTCTAAAATAATAAGCTTGTTGGTTATTAAATTTAGCTGAACCTAAGAACATAACGCTATCAGGTCCATTTTCTTTACGGATTTCAAGCATTTTATCACCAATTTCGTTGATAGCTTGCTCCCAAGTTAAACGTACCCATTTGCCATTTTCTTTTTTCATAGGATATTTAATACGCTGTTTTGATTTAGTAAGATCGATTTGATCTATCCCTTTACAGCAGTGTGATCCTTGAGAAATAGGATGTTCTATAGCGTTTTCTTGACGCACCCAAACTCCATCTTGTACTTCTGCTTTAATTCCACAGCCTGCACTACAGATACTACAGATTGTTCTAACAATCTTAGAATCTGGATAAGGATTTGCTACTTCTTGTTCACTTGCAGCTCTAATAGCTTTGTTTTCACTACCAAAAGCCGCACTTCCAAGACCAGCAATACCAGCAAGCTTAAGAAAATTTCTTCTTGCTAATGCCATCTTCTTCCTTTCTTAGTTAATAAGCTATTTTGTAGTATTTTTCCCAATGCATAGTTTTTTTATAAAGTACTTCTTTTTTAGTACTTTTTCCTAAAACTACGGTATTTTGCTCTTGGTAGTCATCTTTAGCTAAAGCATTTACGCTTGCTCCAGCTACCACCCCTAAAGCACCAATTTTCAAAGATTTTTTTAAAAAATCTCTTCTTTGATTGGCCTCCATGTTCTCTCCTTTGAAATAAAAGTAAAGAATAACTATAAATACTTATTTTCAAAGTATTTACGCACTTAACAGAGTAAATTTTGCATATTTTCACTTAAGATTTTATTTAATTTCTATTTTCATAAAAAGATGATTTTGATAATATGTATTTTGGTAACAAAATACATATTAATTTTTATAATTTACTAAGTTCTTCTATATTTGTTTTACTAAATTTAGTAGGAAGTCTTGGTTCGTAAGGAAGTCTTTGTAAAGCTTCATCTGCTACGCTTTTGCCTTCTTTTTTCATAGGTGCTTGTACTTCTAAATAAGCTCTTTCATTTACAAAAAAGACTTTCATAATATTAGCAATAGCAATGTAAAAATTTGAGTTTTTGTGAATTTGCAATTTTTCTATAAACTCATCTATTACAGGGTTTATCACAAAACGAAATAATTGCTGTGCAACTTTTAAATCATGCTCAATAATACTTGCCATAAAAGCAAACAAAAAGCCAAATTCATCTTCACTTTGTCTGCAATCTTCTTTTTTTCTAAATTTGGTTTTTCTAATGATTTCACAGGCTTGAAGTTTCATTTTACCATCATCTCTACCCTCATCATAAAAAGAAGCACTAATAGGCACATTCACATAAGAAAAATCAAAAAACACCCCATTTTGTTCTTCTTTAAAACTTGTAAAATCACATGCACTAAGTTTTTCAAAATCAGGTTTTAAACTATCATCTAAAGGACTTTGAGCTAAAACTAAAACTTGCTCATGCCAAATTTTAAACTCATTTTCATCAATAAAATTAAAAGCTTTTGAAAAAAATTCATAAAAATATTTACGCGAAAGATCAACATCTTGTATCATTAATTTTCCTTGTTATTTTTATTTGATTATAACAAGGAAAATTTAAAAAAATCAAGTGAGATTTTAAAATTTTGTTTTAGAATCGTAAGTAAATGATGGATTGATTTGTTTTTTATCGCTTAATTCTTTATACCAATAAGAATGTAAAATATAAACTTCTTCTTCTTCTTTATAACCACTAATCATAGAATGGATACTTCCTTTAATAGCAAATACAGCCATATAAATATGAATAGCAAAAAATACTGCACATAAAATACCCAAAATATTATGGATGATAGCCGAAGCTCTTAAAATATCTATATGAGAAATTCCAAAAATAGATTGTAAAGAAGTAGAATTAAAATCAAGGAAAAACATAAATGCACCGGTGATTATCATCAAAAAGCCGCCAAAAACAGCTATATAATACCATGATTTTTGACCAAAATTAAACTTACCCGCGGGCACAGGTTTTTTCTCTTTACTTAAATATCCACCTACTATCATCATCCATCTTAAATCATAACTTGCAGGAAGCATTCTTTTAATCCAACACAAAAGCATAGGAATGATAGAAATGATAAATAAAATAGTAGCAATACCATGTAAGTTTTTACACATTCTTACAAAGAATCCACCACCAAAGTATGATCCAAAAATCATAATAAGTCCGGTTGGCACAAGGATAACCCAAGAGATTGCTGCTACAAAATGAAACAATCTTTCAAATACTGAAAAAGCGTAAATTTTCTTACCATCATGAGAAAATTTCTTTGGACCTATGACCATATAATGCAATGCAAAAGCTGAAATTACCACTATAAGTATAATCAAAACAGCACTTGCAATATATTCACCTTGTAGTTTAGTCCACAAAGCACCAAAATTTTGATAACTTTCTATATTCATCACTCTTTGCACATCCCAAATTTGAGTATTTTTAACTTCAAAATTTTCTTGAGCAAATAGAAAGTTAAAACAGGCTAAAAGAGCTAGTATAACCCTATACATAAATTACTCCTAAACATTACACGCTAGCTAAAGCTTAGCGTTGTAGTTTTGTTAATTTTCAGTTTCCATTTTTATTTTAAAAAAAGTTTTATTTAAAAAACATAAATTTGCAAAAAACTACAAAAAAACTCAATTTTTAGTTTCTTTTTGAATAATTTTCATAGCCAAATTCTCTTACCATAGATAAATTTTCATTCTTATCTAAGAACATTAAATTTGGAAGTCTTACTCCATTAAATGTGGTGTTTTTAACTATGGAATAATGAATTTGATCTAAAAATGCTATTTTTTGTCCTATTTTTAATTCTTGATTAAAAGCATACTCACCCATAATATCCCCTGCTAGGCAAGTATTACCACCAAGTAAATAAGCAAATTCATTTTCTTTTAACTCGCTGTATTTTTCCCCATCACGACTTGATAAAATTCTAGCATTTAAAACCTCACTTGTATAAGGCATGATGATAGTATCTGGCATATGAGCTTCGCTTGAAGTATCTAAAATAGCTATTTTTTTCTCATTTTCTACTATATCTATCACACTTGCAACTAAAGTTCCACACTGCCAACCCACAGCCTCACCTGGCTCAAGATACACTTGCACTCCATATTTATCGCTAAATTTTTTACAAAGATCAATTAGTTTTTGCGTGTCATAGCCTTCTTTTGTAATGTGATGACCCCCGCCAAAATTAACCCATTTCATATTTTTAATAAATTTTGAAAATTTAGCTTCAAAAGCATTTAACACAAGCTCTAAAGAATGCGCACTTTCTTCACATAAAGCATGAAAATGAAGCCCACTTAAAGCGCTTAAATCTTCATTTTCAAAATCAATTGCACGAATTCCTAATCTTGAAAATCTGCCACAAGGATTATAAAGTTCTTTTGGGGCTACTGAAAGCTCTGGATTACAACGCAAACCAAGAGACTTTTTACTTGCTTTGTCTTTAAATTTTTTAAACTGATTAAAAGAATTAAATACTATATGGTGTGAAAGATCTATGATTTCATCTATTTCATCCTCTTTAAAAGCAGGTGAAAAAGTATGAATTTCTTTATCCATATATTCTTTTGCAAATTTAGCTTCCCAAAGCCCGCTACAAGTACAGCCTGATAGATACTCACCCACTATATCCATAGCACCTGAAAAAGCAAAACCCTTTAGCGCAAGCAAAACTTTTGCTCCACTTTGCTCGCTCACTTTAGCCAAAAGCTCACAATTTTTTCTAAGTTTATCTTCTTCTAAAATATAAGCAGGAGTTTGAAAGTCTTTATCTAAATGATTTTTAATTAGCATTATTTATCCTTAATTTTTTGATTTAAAACCACTTGTATAACAAATCATATTAAAATTATATCTTGTTTTTATAATTTACAATCATTAATCAAATAATAGTTATAATCAAAATCCAAATCAAAATTAATTTAGGAGTAAAAATTTAATGGACAGAAGGTTATTTTTAAAATTTAATGCTTTAGGTTTAGCAAGTATTAGCAGTGCTTATGCAATGGGAGATCATTCTCATCACAATATGCACTCAAAACATACACAAAAAGACACAAAAGAAATCAATACTTCTTTTATAAAACTAGAAAATCCAAACATTAAATTACTAGATGAAAAAGACTTTCCTAGCGGACAAACATTAGCAAATTTAAAACTTCTAAAAAATACAAGTACAAAGAAAAATTTCTTTAGATCAAGTATAGAAATCAAAGAAAGTCAAATAGAACTTGTTAAAGGTAAAAAAACAAAATGCTTTACTTACAATGGCTCTATACCTGGACCTAAAATAGAAGTTTATGAAGGTGACACTGTAGAAATTTTGGTAAAAAATAGCTTAAAAGAACCAACTACTATCCACTGGCATGGACTTGACATACCACCTGAGCAAGATGGCAACCCACATGATCCTATCATGCCTGGTAGAGAAAGAATTTATCGCTTTAAACTTGGAGAAAATTCAGCAGGAACTTACTGGTATCATCCACACCCACACTACACTACAGCAAAACAAGTTTATAAAGGCTTAGCAGGGGTATTTGTAGTTAAAGCTAAAAAAGATGCGTTGTCGCATTTACAAGAACAAGATTGGGTGATTAGTGATTTGCGTTTAGATGAAAATGCACAAATTCCTGATAATAATTTATTTGATTGGCTAAATGGTAGAGAAGGAAATTTAGTTCTTATCAATGGACAATTAAAACCAAAAATAACACTTGACAAAGCTCAAAGAATTCGTATTTATAATTTTTGTGCGGCAAGATATTTAAATTTACGCATTAAAGGTGCTAAATTTATTTTAGTAGGAACCGATGGAGGGCTTATAGAAAAAGGTGTTGAATTAGATGAGTTATTTTTAAGTCCTGCTTCAAGAGTAGAAGTATTAATCAAAGCAAATAAAGGTGATTTTAAACTTGAAAGTACTTATTATGACCGCGATAAAATGCTTGTTAAAGAAAAACCTTACACTCTTATGTTAGCTAATCTTAAAGTAGAAAAAACTATAGAAAACATACCGGAGAAATTACACGAATTTCCACCTTTAAAAGAAGCTACAAGCTTTAAAGAAGTGATTATGAGTGAAGATCATATGCAAATGCATGGTATTAGTAAAAAAAGTGAAGAAGAAATCAAAAAAAGCCTTGCCTCTATGTTTTTAATCAATGGTAAAACATTTGATATGAATAGAACGGATTTAACCTCAAAATTAAATGAAGTAGAAGAATGGGTAGTAAAAAACAAATCACATATGGATCATCCTTTCCATATACACGGAACACAATTTGAACTCATATCTTCTAAATTTAAAGGTAAAATAACAAAAGCAAAATTCAGAGCATTGCAAGATACGATTAATGTAAGACCTGGAGAAGAATTAAGACTTAGAATGAGTCAAAAATTTACCGGTATTAGAATGTTTCACTGCCATATTTTAGAGCATGAAGATCTTGGAATGATGGGAATTTTAGAAATAAAAGAGTAAAGGTAAAAAATGATAAAAGTCGAATTTCTAGGGCCAATTAACAAAGAAAGCTTAGAACTAAACGTAAGCAATCTTAAAGAATTAAAAGCAATTTTAGGGCAAGATGAAAGCTTAAAAGAATGGCTTGAGCTTTGTGCAGTTGCTTTAAATGATGAAATGGTTTTTGATGATGAAACTACCTTAAAAGATGGGGATAAAATTTGTTTATTACCACCGGTTTGTGGAGGATGAGTTATGTTTGAATTACATCAAGGAGCCTTAGAAATTCCTAGCATTTATGCTAGATGGTATGAATATGCTAAAGATAAAAACTGCGGAGCTTTGATCACATTTTGCGGTATAGTCAGAGCTGAAGATGAGATTGAGGCTTTAAGTTTTGATATATATGAGCCTTTATTAAAAACTTGGTTTGAAAAATGGTGCCAAAAACTTGCAAATGAAAATGTAAGCTTGATGTTTGCTCACTCTATCGGTGAGGTTAAAGTACATGAGAGTTCTTATTTTGCTGGGGTTTTAAGCAAGCAAAGAAAATTAGGACTTAAGTTAATTAATGATTTTGTAGAAGATTTTAAAGCAAGCGCACCTATATGGAAATATGATATCATTAATGGCGAAAAAATTTATGCCAAAGAACGCTCTTTGAAACTTCAAGGAGCAGGAATTTTAAGCACTAAGGACTAAAATGCTAACTTCTTATAACCAAAGTTTAGATATACTTCATTCACACATACAAGCATATGAAAAGATAGAAAACATCGCTTTAACACAGTGCTTAGATAGAATTTTAGCCATAGATATCAAAGCTTCTACCAACAACCCTCAATTTCCCACTGCTTCTATGGATGGTTATGCGATCAAATTTAGCGAGCAAGATGAGCCTTTGTCTATCATAGGTGAAGTACCTGCGGGAGTTTTTCCAAGCTTTAAAATACAAAATAAAGAATGTGTTAAAACCTTTACAGGTTCTTTGATGAGTGAGGGTTGTGATACCTTAGTACCTGTTGAAAAAGTAGAAGTTAAAAACAACATGGTTTATATAAAAGAAAAAGTTCCACAAGGCTTTGCTGTAAGAAAGGTTGGCGAGAGCTACACCAAAGGTGAAATTTTACTTACAAAAGGCACAAAGCTAGGCTATAGCGAGATAGCACTTTTAGCCGAGCTTGGACACTTTCACATTAGTGTTTTTGCTAAACCTATCATAGGCGTGCTAAGTAGTGGAAGTGAGATCAAAGACTTAGGCGAAAGCTTAGAACACCCTGCACAAATTCGCTCATCAAACCATGTAGCCATAGCTAATATGGCAAAAAAACTTGGTGCTGAAGCTAGAATTTTCCCACTTTTAAAAGATGATATGCAAAAAACCCCAAGTGTTTTAAAACAAGCACTTAATGCATGTGATATTTTAGTTACCACTGGTGGAGTTTCCATGGGGGATTTTGACTTTTTAAAACAAGCTGTTAAAGAGTATGAAATCATCATAGACAAAGTCAATGTAAAGCCTGGCAAACACATCAAAATAGCCAAATTTGAAGATAAATTCATCTTTGCTCTACCGGGTTTTCCATACTCGGCTATGGTGATGTTTAATTTATATGTAAGAGAACTTTTAAATGCTTGGCTTTTACAAGAAAAAGACTATGTATTTAAAGCATTTGCAAATACTGACTATAAGAAAAAAAGTTCACATTTAGAATTTGTAGCTTGTAATGTAGAATTTAAAGATGGAAAAATTTATGCCAATTTAAAAGGCAAAAAACAAGGATCAAGTGCCATCATCAACAACCTTAACCACAAAGCCGCACTTATGATAGCACATGATGATATAAAAGAAAATGATTTGGTAGATATTGTTTTAATGCCTTGATATTAATTGTGATAATATAAAATAAGGATTATTAATGAATTTTGAAACCCTGTTAGCTACAAAAGAAAAAAGGCTACAAGATTGTCAAGAATTAATTAAAGAGCTTAAAGAAGAAAAACAAATTTTAAACCATGAGAATATAAAGATAATAAATAGAAGATTACAAGAACTTATAAATAAAGAAATATTATTTTTTAATAATTTAGAATACACAAAATTTAAAAACAATCCTCATGAAATCAATGATTTAGAAAATGAAATTTATTTTTATTTTAATTTGTATATAAAGAATATTGATAGAATAAAACTAGAAAAGCTCAATAAACATAAATCCGAACTTACAAAATCCCATAGAATAAGAAAATATATACAAGATTTTGCTAATAAATCAATTTTTAAAAAGTCAGAAGAGTTAATTTTTAAATCTGAATCCAAATTTATAAAATATAAAGAATCTTATAGAACAAGAAAAGATACACAAGATTTTACCAATATTTCAAAATTGATTTTAAAGAAATCAAAAGATTTATTTTCATTGATTAATATCGTGGGATTTTTTATAGCCATATTCATACTAGCACAGCATTTTATACAAACAAAAACTATTCCTTTTATAGATAGTCAAAAGATAATCGCTTTGGCAGTGACAGGTATTTTATTTGGAGGTATTTTTTGTTTTTTCTATATAGCAGTATTCGTTTTTTCAAGAGAATTACATAAATATTTTCTTAAAATACCAATAAAAATTCCTATATTAATTTATATTGCCACATTGATAATATTTTTTATTACACAAAACGACCCTAGTATAAAATTTTTATTTTTATTTTTAATTACATTAGTTGTTGCAAATATAATACTATGGTTTTTTGGGAGAAAATATATAATTTCATCAAACATGATAGAAATTTGCGCAATGCAAACCATATTAATATTTATATTATATGCAGTTATTGCTTTTATTTATGCCCTTGTTATTATTAATACACAAAAAATTAATGATATTTATTTAATCTTTGCTTGTATTCTTATTTTAGGTTTATTCAGCTTTTTATTTTACATTAATGATTTTAAATTTTTTATACTTACCAATGCTATCATCTTGATTTTTTCTCTTTTTACTTTAAATAAAAATATTATTTCATATTTAAAAATAGGTAATTTTAACGCGGAATTACTACTAAGTAAAAATAAAATTCTAAAAGATAAATTAATAGATAATAATATCAGCTTTATTGAAAATGCAGAAGGTATAAAAGTAGAAAATGTACACATTCTATCGGATGCAAAAGATATTTATTATATACAAAGCAAAAAAGAAGATAATACATCCACAGAAAAATCATTTATAATAGATAAAAAATATGTTTTAGATAAAAATTTTTAATTTTTGAAAAATTCACAACTACCGAGAAAAACTCGGTAGTTAAATTATATATTCTTTTGCAAAATCTACAAACTTACCTTTAGTATAGTATCTTACTTTATTTTCCCTATTGCAATAAAAACCTAGCTTTAATATAATTTCAAAAACCACAAAGGAGAGAAAATGGACTCAAAAATCTTTTTAGAAAATGGTCGTGTTAAAAGTAAAGGTTATGCTATGCTTAGCAAGGATTCTAAATTTACACCTTTTGAATTTACACGCCATAAAGTAGGCAAAAACGACATCTTAATCGCTATCAAATACGCAGGAATTTGCCATAGTGACATACACACCGCAAGAAGCGAATGGGGTGAGGCAACTTACCCTTGCGTACCTGGTCATGAGATAGCAGGAGAAGTTATCGCAGTGGGTGAAAATGTGAGTAAATTTAAAGTAGGTGATTATGCTGGGGTTGGGTGCATGGTAAACTCATGCGGAGAGTGCGAAGCATGTAAAAAATCTCAAGAACAATTTTGCGAAAATGGTAAAACCATCTACACTTATAACTGCAAAGATGTATTTCATGATAATGAAAACACCTATGGAGGCTACTCAAACAACATCGTAGTAAGTGAAAAATTTGCTATCAATGTACCAAAAAATACTCCACTTGACAAAGTAGCGCCTTTACTTTGTGCGGGTATTACTACCTACTCACCGCTTAAATTTTCAAATATAAAAGAAGGTTCAAGCGTAGCCATAGCAGGGTTTGGTGGGCTTGGTATGATGGCAGTAAAATATGCTGTGAAAATGGGTGCAAAAGTAAGTGTTTTTGCAAGAAATGAAAACAAAAAAGCAGAAGCTCTAGCTATGGGTGTGAGTAATTTTTATACTAGTACAGATAAAAGTACAGTAAAAGAAAGATTTGATCTCATCATCTCTACCATACCAACCCCTTATGATCTACTAGCTTATATGGATTTATTAAAATTTGGTGGTGAGATGGCTATAGTAGGATTACCTCCACATGAAGTAAGTCCTAGCATTAACATCATTCACTTTGTACATAAAGCTGGTAAAAAAGTATATGGCTCGCTTATTGGGGGCATTAAAGAAACTCAAGAAATGCTTGACTTTTCTTTAGAACATGGAATTTATCCTGAAATTGAACTCATCAAACCAAGCGAGATTGACAAAGCTTATGAAAATCTCACTTCAGGAAAAGCCAAATTCCGCTATGTAATCGATATGAGTGCAGAGGATTAATGCTCATCAAAAATCACATCACTAGTGTCAAAATCTCTTTGCTTGGCTATTTCAAGCAAAGAGTTTATTTGCTCTTTTGCTAAAATCTCTCTTGATAAAATCCAAAGATATTTTTTATCAGGACTACCTACGATAGAAACTTGATAATTTGTATCAATGTAAATAATCTCATAGTTTGGCTTGTTAAAAACATTCATAAAAATACTAAATTTAACCGCTAAAGATCTTGGAGATTTTACCCTAGCTTTGCCATTTGCCTGAGAGATTTCTCCATTTTCTTTTGTGCATATATTTTTGACTTTAATTATAGGTATAGAGCCTTCATACTCTAGCTCATATTCTGCCTTAGCACTTTTGCAAGTTTTTTGAAAAAATGCAGGTTTTCTAGCCATTTCTAACCATGTACCCATGTATTTTTCTAAATTTATATCATCTAATAATTCTATCATTTTTCTTCCTTTTGATTTGCCTCACCCCAATCACACATCGCTTGTAAAATAGGGATCAAGCTTTGTCCTTTTTTAGCAAGGCGGTATTCTACTTTTGGAGGGATTTGTGGGTATTCTTTACGCGTGATTAAATCATCATTTTCAAGCTCTCTTAAAGTATGTGTTAAAGTCTTAAAAGAAATATTTCCAAGATATCTTTTAAGTTCATTATATCTTACAACTTCATAGCGAAACAAACAATACAAAACACTCATCTTATACTTTCCCGAAATCAAAGACAAGGTATAGTTAAACCCACATTCTGTAAAATCGCACTTTTCTTCCATATACTTTCCTTTTATATAGTATCTTACATAAATTTCAGTATTGAAATAAAATTATAGTTAAATTATAATTTTAAAAACATAAAAGGATAAAATATGCAAAAAGCATTGTTATTAAATGGTGCAAAAGACTTTGGACACTCTAAAGGAAGACTAAACACAAGCTTACATGAGCTTGCACTTAAAACTCTGCAAGATCTTGGTTTACAAACCCAGCAAACACATATAGATCAAGGCTATGATACAAACAATGAGGTAGAAAAAATTCTAAATGCTGATGTTTTGATTTGGCAAATGCCTGGTTGGTGGATGGGAGAGCCTTGGATAGTGAAAAAATACATTGACGATGTTTTCACAGCAGGACATGGAGTGTTTTATAAAAACGATGGTAGAAGTCATAATGAACCTACTAAGAATTATGGCACAGGTGGGCTTTTAAAAAATAAAAAATACATGCTTTCACTAACTTGGAATGCTCCAATGCAAGCTTTTGATGATGAGAATGAATTCTTTAATGGATCCGGAGTTGATGGAGTGTATTTACACTTTCACAAAGCACATGAGTTTTTAGGAATGAGTGCTTTGCCTACTTTCATAGCAAATGATGTAATCAAAAATCCTCAAATACAAGAATATTTTACAAACTACAAGGCGCACTTAGAAAAAATTTTTAAAGCTTAGAAATTTGGGATTTGATGCTAGAAATCATTGATTTTTTAGCCTCAAATTCACTTTTTAAATTCAAAATAATCTGCCTTTTAGCTTCAATAAAATCAACAAAGCTTTGCATATAATTTTTATAAATTTTTAAAACTACAGGCTTATTTAAAAGCAAATCTTCAAATTCATATACATTAAGCTCAGTTAATACCCTTTGATGTACTTCACTTGCTTTTGGATGATATAAGCTAAACTCAGTACTATCAAGCTCGTAAAATTCTTTACTCGCATTCATTTTAGTGCTAAAAAATCCCAAAGTAAGTTTAGTAGCACTTTCATAATTTGCTAAAGCTTTTAGATTAAGCTTTTCTAAAAATAGATCAAGTTCAAGTTGGCTTTTAAATAATAATTGCTTAAAATCTTTTAAAAAAAGCTCCTCGCTAGCACTAGCAAAGCTTCTAAAACTAGCAAATTCTTTTTCACTTTCTAAGGCATTTTCTTTTTGTAAATTTGAAAATTGAGCCTTAAAAAGCAAAATTTGCTCTTCTAAATTAGTAAAAAGTAAGGAAAAATCATCTTTGATTTGACTAAATTCTAAAGCGATTTCATTTTTTAATCTTTTAAATTCCTTATTCATTGCTTCAGAGTTATAAAACATAGCCAAAAACGCATCATCACTTGAAAGATATGGTGCTTTATAAGCAACTTTTTCATAAAGATTTTTCTTAAATAAGCCCTTAGCTTCTTTATAATAACTACTATCTTTTTCTTTGATAAATTTTAAGATTTCTTGAGAAATTTTTTCTCCAACAAGTTTTAACTTATCTAAACAATTATGATTTAAAATTTTGATTTTTTGCTCTAGCTTGCTTACTTTGAAAGTTTGCATAATAGTATTAAATTTAAGCTCTAATTGCTCTAGTGCATTTTGAAATAAATCATATTGATTTGACAAAAGTTCGCATAGATTACCAAGTTTATCTTTGATAAAATCTTTTTTAATATGCTCATAATCAAGTTCTTTTAAATACTCATAAAGTAAAGGTAAATTTGACTTTTGCAAATCAAATTTTGCTTCTTTGCATGAAATTGCGATGATTTTTTCAAAATACTTATCAAAAACTAAATGAGCGTAATTTAAAACATTTTCTAGCTCATCTTGACTTAACTTATCTTTTTGATTTAGCACGCAAATCCCACCACGCTCTAAAAGCTTGGCATTTGCTTTTATAGCATCTTCTTCACTTTTTTTACCTGCATTATCAATCAAACTAAGCCAAATAGCACTATGCATAAAAGAAAGTTCTTTAAAAGTAGTTAGCGTGTCGGTGGTGTTTGCATTTAGACCTGGGGTATCTATAAGCGTGATATCTTTTAAAAGCTCAATAGGTGCAAAAAGGTGCAAACTTTTAGTTTCTTTTAGCTCATTTCTTTGATCGCTAAATTTAGAAAGCTCATCTATATCAACAATCTCATCACTACCATCTTCATATTCAACTCTTAAAAAATACTCTTTAGCATAGCGTAAAAAAGTAGGTTTAAAAGTCACTGGTACCACGCCTGTTGGCAGGCATTCTTTTTGTAAAATCAAA
Source organism: Campylobacter sp. IFREMER_LSEM_CL2101 (assembly GCF_025771825.1). Taxonomy (NCBI): domain Bacteria; kingdom Pseudomonadati; phylum Campylobacterota; class Epsilonproteobacteria; order Campylobacterales; family Campylobacteraceae; genus Campylobacter; species Campylobacter sp. IFREMER_LSEM_CL2101. The sequence goes on along the minus strand of NZ_JAKMQZ010000001.1, from coordinate 168,068 downwards.
TTTAAAAGCGTAGATTTACCGCTGGAAAATTGCCCTATAATGGCCACATTAATGGCTCTTTTATAGCTAGCTATAATCATTTCAAGATCTTTTAAAAACACATCATTTAAATGCAAACTTGGCTCTAAAAATGCATTTTTAATTGCTAAAATTTTTCCTTCAAAACTATCATCAAAACTTTTACAATAAGCATTTTCATAAGCTTTTAAAAAATCATTAATCAAATCATTTTGCATTTAAAAGCTCCGTTTTTAAAGTCTTTAAACTTTGTAATTTTGTATTGTTTTTTTCTAAAAGCTCTTTGGAATTTTGTTCATTTTGTTCTATTTGTAAAATCAAGTCTTTTAAGTCTTTGATTTGCTCTTCTTGTTCTTTTTCGTATAAATTTAAACTAAGCTCTAAATTAGTAAAAAATTCTTGATTATTTTTTAAATCTAGGGCGATTTTTTCTATATTAAATGTTTGTAATTTTTCTAAAATTTGATTTTCTAAAGAGCTTTCTAGTTTATAAATATCTTGCGTGGATTCTAAATTTTTTAAAAGTTCCGCTTTTAATGTCATAAAAAGATCATTAGTGAAAATGCTTTCTATTTTTGCTTCAACCTTGCTTTTAAAATCATCACAATTTTGCTCTAAAATAACTTTTAAAAAATCATATTTCACGCTTAGTGTATTTTTAAGCTCATTGATCTTATACTCACTTTGTTGTTTTAATTCTCTTAAAAGATCAAAAATTCCATCTTTTAAAGTCGTATCAATGATAGTGTTTAATCTTTGAGTGTTGTTTTTGATTTTATTATTTTGATTATATTTTAGCTCATCTATAAGTTTTTCTTTTAATTTCTTAGCTAGTAAATGCAAAAGCGTTAAAATTTCTTGAGTATTTTCATCTTTTGTGCTAAAAATAGCACTTAGCTCTGCTTTTACTTGCATTAATTTTTCTTTTTTTGCTTTAAAATCATTGATAATAGCTTGATTTTGCCTATCAAGCTCAAAGCTTTCATAATTTAGCATTTTATTAGAAAATTTAATTTTTTCTTCTATTTTTTCTAAATGCAATAATAATTCTTTTTTATAAGCACTTAGAGCGATTTTGTTTTTATCATATAAGCTTTTGGCTATAAGTTCTTCTAGTGTTAAAATATTGCTTTGTTCTAAATTTCCACCTTTTTTTTGATAAAAATCATTAGCTAGTTTTGAAGAAATACACACAAAATCTACATTATCTAATAATTCTTGGCTAAGCTGCTTTTGTGCTAAATTTTCTTTGAGCTTATTTTTAGTATAGTTAATTACTTCTTGTAAGTCTTTTTGACTAAGCAAGTCAGCCTTAGTAAGCACAATCAAAAGCTTACTTACCCTTGAAGTTAACAAACATTCTATAATAAAGTCACAATCTTTTTGACTTAAACTTTGAGAAGCATTCATAAGATGAATTAAAAAGTCAGCTTTGCTTATATAAGCTTTTGTTAAAAGCTCTCTTTGGATGATCACATCATCAAGTCCTGGAGTATCAACTATACAAACATTATCTTTTAAAAAATCAAGCGATGAAAAAAGTTCTATTTTTTTAATAAGTGCTGAGATTTTGTTTTTTGCACTAGTGTAATTTTTTAATTCTTCAATTTTTATTTCTATATTTTTATTTTCTTTTTCAATATACTCATTTAGATTAAAATTTTGCTCTAATTGTTTTATAAGTTCTTGCATTTCTTGATTATCTTTAGAGCTTTTTAAAATATCTTGCCATTCTTCATCACTCCAAAAATATATCTTAGCTTTTTGGTCTTTGCCGTATTTTAAAACACTTAAATTTGCAGTTTCAGGCACATTAGATACACCTAAAAAATCTTTTTTTAAAAGTGCATTTAGCATACTTGATTTACCTGCATTTACCACACCCGTTACCGCGATAGAAAAATCAATATTGCTAAATTTAACTAAAGCTTCTTGTAAGAGTTTTTGAGCTTTTTCATCTTCGCAAAGCTCTTGTAAGTTTTGGTTAATAAGATCTAGTGTTTGATGTGAGTTTTTAACTTCTTGCTTGTAATCTTTTTGAATAACTTTTTGTTTAGATACAAAAGCATATATTAAAGTATTATCGGTGATTTTTTGAAGTTTTTCCAAGGCTTTTAAAAGCTCATTTTTGTCTAAAATTCCTAAATTTAAAGCGTTAATAAAACAAACCTGTGCATACTGAATACCATAAAGATCTAAGCGTAAATTTAAACTTTTCATCAAACTTTTAAATTCATTTAAAGCGCTAAATCTTTCATAATTTTCAAGATTAGTACTTAAAAGAATTGCTACTTTTTGAACATCAATCAAACTTTCATCAAAAAGTGTATTTGTGTCAAGATAAACGCTATGATTTTGCCAAATTTGTTTTAGTAAGGTTTTAAGAGCCCCCTTTTCTTGGGGGCTAGAATTATTTGTTTCTTTGAGCGACAAGCTGTCTTCTCATATAAGCGATTTTGCTTTGTAAAGGTAGTTCTTTTGGACAATTATCTTCACATGCAAGTAAAGACATACATCCAAACACACCATCATCATCACCCACTAATTCATAAAAATCTTCTATGGTTCTGTGATCATGTGGGTCTTGTAAATATCTAGCTGTTCTTAAAAGTCCAGTAGCTGCGATAAAGTCAGGTCTCATTAACTTAGTTGCACAAGAAGCAACACAAATTCCACACTCTATACAACGATCAAGCTCAAAAGTCTCATCAGCAACTTCTGGTTCAATACGCTCTTCAAGTTTAGAAATATCTGTTTCTTTTTCATTATGCACCCAGCTTTCAACGCGTTTACACATACCATCAAACCACTCACCTGTATTAACACTTAAGTCCTTAATGTGTCTAAATGCAGGTAAAGGCATAAGCTCTATAACGCCATCTGGATAGTCTTTTGTCAATGTTTTACAAGCAAGTTTTGGCTTACCATTGATCATCATAGCACAACTTCCACAAATCCCTGCTCTACATACAAAGTCAAAACTCAAATCCGCATCCATTTTTTCTCTGATTTGAGTTAAGCACACAAAAATCGTCATAAATGGAGTTTCTTCAAGCTCATAAGTAACAAAATGAGGCTTAGAAATTTTACTTAATGGATTATATTTAAATGCTCTTATTGTTAATTTTCTACTCATAATCAACTCCTATTCTTTGATTTGGTGCTTTAAATTTAGCTTGTAATTCATAAGGCATTAAAGCATGTTGAATTTCATATCTTCCTTTGCCTTCTGCTTCCATTTTTTCACGGATCGCATCAACTTCAGCTTGGCGTTTTTCACTTAATGGATTTTCAATGATATTTCCTTTAGCACCATAACCTCTAAATGCAGGTGGGATTTCCATTTTCATAATGTCAAGATCTTCATACTCAACTCTAGGCATACTTTCACCTTCTACCCAGTAAGTATTTGTTCTTTTCATCCAATTTAAGTCATCTCTTTTTGGATAATCTTCTCTATAATGAGCCCCGCGGCTTTCTGTTCTTAAAAGCGCACCATAAGCAACACATAAAGCAATTTTTAGCATTCTTGGAACCCTGTAAGCTTCTTCAAGCTCTGGATTTGCACATTTTAATTCTTTATCATGTACTTTTAGATCAAGTGATTTTTGATACAATTCTTCAAGCTCTTTAACCGCTTCTTCAAGACCTTGGCCTGTTCTAAAGATAGCTACTTTTTCCCACATAATGTCTTTCATTCTATTTTTGATTTCAAATACATCATGTTTTCCTTCTTTGCTAACAAGAGATTTTAAGTAATCATACTCTTTAGAAAGGAAAGATTTAACGATATTTGTATCAATATCATTACCATTTTCTTTACAATATTGTGCAAAATAATCTCCAACGATCATACCTGCAACAACAGTTTCTGAACATGAATTTCCACCCAAGCGGTTAAATCCGTGCATATCCCAGCAAGCTGCTTCACCACACGCAAAAAGACCATTTAGCCATTGACTTTCACCAGTTGGCTTTGTTCTAATACCACCCATTGAGTAATGTTGCATAGGTAAAACTGGTGCCCAGCCTTTTGGACCCTCATCAGCAGGATCAATACCATTAAATGTTTTACAAATATCTTGAACATCGCGAAGATTTTTTTCAACATGAGCACGACCAAGGATAGAAATATCAAGCCATAAATGATCTCCATAAGGGCTTTTTACACCTTTTCCTTTTCTAATATGCTCCATCATTCTACGACTTACAACGTCCCTACTTGCAAGTTCTTTTTTCTCAGGCTCATAATCAGGCATAAAGCGGTAACCATCAACATCTCTTAAGATACCACCATCACCTCTACAACCTTCAGTTAGTAAGATACCACTTGGTACGATTGGAGTTGGGTGAAATTGCACTGCTTCCATATTTGAAAGTCTGCAAAGTCCAGTTTCAAGTGCAATAGCAGCGCCTGTTCCTTCACAAATAACAGCATTTGTGGTTTGTTTATAAATTCTACCATAACCACCTGTTGCAATCATAGTTCCTCTAGCAACATAAGCGATTAATTCTCCATTAGTTAAATCTCTAGCAATAGCTCCTAGACATTTTTTACCATCATGGATAATTCTTACTGCTTCCATTCTATCGATGATTTTAACTTGATGTTTAATCGCTTCATTTGCCACACCATATAGCATACAGTGTCCTGTTGCATCAGCGATATAACATGTTCTCCATTTTTTAGTACCACCAAAGTCTCTTGCATTTATAAGACCATGTGCTTCTTCTTTTTCTTCAATAGTAGTTTTTTGAGCATTGATAACTACAGTTCTAGGTCCTTTTGCAACCCTAGTCCAAGGCACACCCCAGGCAGCAAGCTCACGCACAGCTTTTGGAGCAGTTTGCGCAAACATTCTTGCAACTTCTTGATCACAGCCCCAGTCAGACCCTTTTACTGTATCAGCAAAATGCACATCTTCATTATCTCCCTCACCTTTAACGCTATTTCCTAAACTAGCTTGCATACCACCTTGTACAGCAGCTGAGTGAGATCTTTTAACCGGACAAATACTTAATAAAGTTACACTTTGACCACTTTTTGCAACTTCAATAGCAGCTCTTAAACCTGCAAGACCACCACCGATAACTAAAGCATCACTATATTGTATGTTCATATTTAGCTCCATCATAAGTTTTTACTATTTGCGCTACAGAGTTGTTTTGGTAATTATTAAAGCCTATTTTTGCAAAAGCAGCTAAGCTTAATACACCTAAAACTAAGAAGAAAATACTAATAAACCATTTTGCTTTTTTAAGTTTTTTACGACTTTCTTTTGCATCTTTACCTTCAAACCAACCCCATTTTACACATAATCTATAAAGACCAATACTACCATGCAACTCAACACAGATTAATAAGGCAATGTAAAATAACCACATAAAATGGCTCACTACTCTATCGCCTGACATATCAGCACTGATTTTATCTGCATTAGTAATGATAAAAATTAAGTGTGCAGAACCCAAGAAAAACATTACAAAACCAGTTGCAGCTTGAACCCACCATAAAGAAGAATCACCATGATTCATATATTTTAAGTGTGTTCTACAAAGTTGGTATTGTCTGAAATTAATAGGGAATTTTCTCATTGCAAGACCCGCATGCACAAAGAAAATAACCAAAACACAGGCAGCTAAGAAAGAAGTGATGTAGCTCATCATAGGGCTATTAATGATAAATTTTAGTTCTAAAAAGTGAACCACTGAATCAAAAAAATCATCACTAACCAAAATGGTAGAAACGAAAAACATATGTGCCCACATAAACAAGCCTAAAATCAAGCCTGTTGCACTTTGAATATAGTCAAGTTTTGCTGGCATTTTGCTTTTTTTGCCATCAATACTCTTGCCTAAAAAACCTTCAATGAGTTGGCTCATATTTACTCCTTTTAAAAGTTGATAAGTTTTAATATCGGAGCAATTATAGAACTTTTATTCTTAAAATAAATAAAAATTTATAAATTTTTTTTAATATTTCTTAAATAAAAAGATAGAAATAGTCCTAATAAAAACATTAATAAGCTCAATATCTGACCCATACTCATACCAAAAGCAACAAAGCCTATACCAAAATCAGGCTCTCTAAAAAACTCGCATACAAAGCGCGCTAGGGCATATAAAATCGTATAGTAAGCAATCAGTTCTCCATTGTGTTTTTTATATTTTTTTATTAGTAGTAAAATAACAAAAACCACAAAGCCTTCTAAAAATGCTTCATAAAGTTGTGAAGGATGACGCAATATCCCCTCTACATAAATACCCCAAGGTACTTCCGTAGCTCTACCAAATAATTCTTGATTTAAAAAATTTCCAATACGACCAAAAATATATCCACATGGCACACTAATAGCAACTAAATCTAGATATTTCCATAAATTTTGCTTATTTTTTTTACAAAAAGCATAAGTTGCTATTAAAAATCCAACAACAGCTCCATGATAACTCATACCCCTAATCCCTACAAATTCTCCATTATAAAAGGGATTAAAAATTTGCCAAGGATGCGTAAGATACCATAAAGTATGTGCATCATAAATTAAAATATAGCCTATTCTTGCACCTAAAATCACCCCTATTTCTACCCATATAAAATAGCTATCAAGCATAGCTTTAGAAATTCCCATATTGTCTTTAATCGCATAGTATTTTGCAACCATTAAAGCAACAAGCAAAGCCAGCACATACATAATGCCATACCAATGCACTTTTAAACCAAAAATTTCAAAAGCCACTACATCAAAATTTGCATAAATATTTTGCCAAAATTCCATAAAAAGCCCTTATTATAAAACATATAATATAGCAAAAAATTGTTATAATTATAAAAATCACAAGGAGAGAAAATGAAAAAAATATTATTATTTTTTAGCATAATTTTATTTTTAAGTGCTTGCACTGGTAATCAAAAAACTTATTATATTTCTATGCCAAATTTTAAAAGCACTTTTGAAGAACATAACCACACAAATGCTAATAGCCCTAAAGTCAAAATCAATGATGTAGAAATTATAAAAAGTACTTTTTATAGCTCATATTTTGAACAATCTACTCTAAATCAAAGAATTAATAAAAGCTTAGAATTACTCAAAAAACAACTTTTAGAAGATAGCAAAGCATTGCTTCAAAGTAAAGGATATACTATAGATAATGAAAATCCTGATTATGCTTTTAATATAGTTATCAATGCTAATTTATATGAAGATAAGGTTACAAGAAATTCAAGTCTTGGAGGCGATAGTGTAGAGTCTTCTTTTATGATTATTTTAGAAGCTCAAAGTCATTTAAATAATTTACATCAAGAAGATACTTTTCAAAGCACAACAAGCTCAGCAAAACTAAATGATCCTATTATTTTAAATTATCCTATAAAAGGTCAAGCAAGCATAGAAAGCTTTAGAGAGGTATACAGTGCTGTTCCTACTCAGCTTAATGAAAGTCTTGCAGCAAGTGCTTTAGAAATTGATAAAGTTTTTGTTGCTTTTTATAAAGAAATCACATCTAGTTTAAAAACTAGTGTAAAAGAAATCAAAGAAGGACCAAAAACACAAGAAAGCTCAGAAGTTCAAGATGTAAAACAAGATGATAAAGAAGAAAAAGCTACTCCTTATCAAAACAATGAAGTAATCATCTTTGAATAGCTTGTGCGTAAAACACTTTGATCTTAAATTTAAGATTAATGTGTTTTTCTTCGGATTTAAACTCCACAGGAGTGCTAACTTCTATTAAATTTTTATATCTTTGCAAATCATTTAAAAAAGAGTAAAAAGCTTGAGGATTTTTCATCTTTACATTAGCTCCAAATTGGTATTTTAAATACTCTTGCTCTTTTTTAATGGGAATGAGATTAATTTTTACATCATCAAAGTAATTTTTCATAAATTCCAATAATTCTTTTTGTGAAAATTCTGCATTGATTTGAGCTAAATTTTGCGCATTTACCTTTTGAAACTCATCAATAACTTTTTCTAAAGCTTGCAGCTCATTTATTGCTTTAGTGTTTTGAATTTGCTGGGTTGCTAATCTTGAATGTTCGATTTTATAATCTTTCAAAAAAGGCACGATTAAGAATAAAATCAAAATCGCACAAAGTGCCACAAATGAAAAAGAATAAATCAAGATTTTTAATACATCAGCTTCTTCTAAGCTCTTATCGTTTTTGCTCATACATTTCCTCTGGTATAGTGATATTTACACTTACAAAGCGATACCACCCATTTTCTAATTGATAATAACTTGTTTGAGAATTGGAAAAAATACTTCTTAATGGAGCCTCTAATAATAATGCAAACATTTCTTTAGTAGGTGTAATGCCTCTTAAAATAAGCGATCTATCTTCCATTAAAACCTCATCTAAAGATATGTTTTTAGGCACTAGAGTAAAAAGATTTTGAATACTTTTTAATAAAACTTTATTTTTACCATTTTCTTGCTCTTGCTCTAAATCTCCCAAAATCAACTCTGCTTTATCATTTTGTCTTACTAATTCTTGATATTTAAGCTTATTAGCATTAATTTGTGCGATAATTTGAGCTAATTCTTCTTTTTTATTATCAAGTTGTACAGACGCATAATAGCTTTTAAAAACAACCACAATAAATACTACAAAAATCAAAGCAACACTAATACTAGTAAAATAAATCCAAATTCTAGTAAAAAGATTAAAAACAGGTTTTATCTTAGGTTTGATTAGACTATATCTCATAGTTTTAAGTCCTTCACCATAAGTTCATTCATCAAATTTAAAGTATCTACAAGTTCTACTTTAGGTTTTATAAAAAGTTCATTTTCTAAATAATCAAGCGAGGTCGGACTAAAACTTTCCTCATCAAAAATCACAATTTCTTCTAAAAAGCTATTATCATACAAAGGATTTTGATAAAATTCTTTTACACTTGAAATGATGTATTCTATCATTTTCATATCTGAGCTAAAATTTTCTAAAGACTCAATAGGAAGCTCTTCTTTTTCTTCATCTAATTCCTCAAGTTTGTCAAGCTCTTGACTCATTTCTTCTAAGCTTTTTAAGTCATAATTTTGCTCATTTTCTTCTTCTTGATTTTCATCATCAATTTGTAAATCAAATTCTTCTTTAATATCATCAAAAAAATCATCTTCATCATAATTTTGACTAGCTATATTAAAATAACTTCCAAACAATATAGCTTCATTTTTACAAATTAACATCGCAACAAAATCATGGTATCTATACACATAAAGGCCTATTTTTTCTTCAAAACCTCTATTTGCCATACAATGATAAAGTAAAGAAAAAGGCGAATAAAGTAGATCTAAACCGCCAAAAGCCTCATAATCTTGCTCATATGAGCTTAAAGAATGATTAGATGCATATAATAAACCATTATTAAAAGAAATACACTTAACACTACTTGCATCAACACCAAAATTGGAAAGATCTTTAAAATTTGAGCTTGGCACAACGCCTTGGGCAATAGGAGTAAAAAAAGTACATATATAATAAATTTGAAAATCTTTAGTTAAATTTTTTACATATTCTATGGCTTTTTCTTTATCTTCAAAGCTTTTTTCAAAAGTATCCACAGCTTGGGATTTTTTCCAAGTATGACATCTTATAATGTATTGTTTTTCATCATAGCAAATACAAACTAAAAGTTGTAAAATATATTTTCTAAAAAAAGATAACATAGTGTTTATCCTTTGTCTATTTGACTTATCATATCAAATTTTTCTTTTATCAATACTTTAGCTTCTTCTAAATTTAAATTTTGTATTTTGATTTCTTCACTTAGTCTATAGGTAATCTTAGAAAAAGGTTTAGGTAAGATCATTTTATCCCAACTTTTAAATTCCCAAAAAGAGCTTGCTTCGTAATTTAGCAAAAAAAGTGGAGCATTTTTTTTCAAAGCTATCATCACAGAACCATCTGAAACACTATGATAAGGTCCTCTTGGTCCATCTGGAGTGATAATCACATCATCGCCTTGATCTAAAATTTTAAAAGATTGTTTTAATAAAGCCAAAGCACCTTTGCTTGTGCTACCTCTTAAAGTATCCAAACCAAAAAAGGCAATATTTCTAGCAATGATTTCTCCATCTTTATGGTGTGAAATCATCACATAAGCCTTTTTTCCTTTAATACCCATTTTACGATAAGCAAAAGGCATGAGAGCAAGACGCCCATGCCAAAAAAGTATCACACATGATCTTTTTGGAAGCTTTTGCCCTAAATAAACCTTTCTACAAGTTAAAAAAATCAGCCATTGTAATAAAAAAATTCCAAAAGCTAAAAGATTAATCTTAAAGGATTTCGCCATTTAACACCATACGCCTAGGATTGGTGATTTTTACTTTTTTCATTTGTCCTAATAACTCTTCACTACCTCTAACTTGAATCAAAAAGTTATTATCACTTCTACCTGCTACAAAGCCTTCACTTCTTAATTCTTCAAATAAAACTTCAAATTCTTTATCTTTTTGTTTTGCAACAATTTCATCTAAAATTTCTGTATGTCTAGCTTGTAAAATACTCAAGCGTTTTGAAGCTATATCATCAGGAATTTGATTTGGCATAGTTGCAGCTTTAGTTAGTGGTCTTTTAGAGTATTTAAAAGAAAACATTTGCTCAAAACGCACTTTTTCAAGTACATCCATAGTATCTTCAAAATCTTTATCACTCTCACCTGGAAAAGCTACAATCACATCAGTAGAAATACTCACATCCTCACACATAGAACGAAGTTTCAAGGCTCTATCTAAATACCACTCTTTAGTATAACCGCGTTTCATAGCTTTTAAAATTTCACTCGAACCACTTTGTAAAGGCATATGCATAGACTTACAAACTTTAGGATTTTTAGAAAAAACCTCTAAAAATCTATCATCCATATGCAATGGATGTGGGCTTGTAAAACGAATACGCTCTAAACCTTCGATTTCACTTAGCTTTTCCAAAAGATCTGAAAAATTAATCTTTTCATGTGCATTAGAAAATCTTTTGCCGTAATTATTAACATTTTGTCCTAGTAAAAAAATCTCTTTAGCACCTTTAGAAACAGCTTTTAATGCTTCATTTTTAATAATCTCAAAAGGTATAGAAATCTCATCTCCTCTTGTGTGAGGCACTATACAATAAGTACAATGCTTATCGCAACCTATGGAGATATTAATATAGGTCTTATAAAGGCTATTTCTAAAATCTGCAAAAGCATAATTACTCTCATCAAAATCTATATCATTGCCTAAAAATTTTGGAGTATTCACAGCCTTTGTGATTTTAGAAACATTTCTAGCACCCAAAACAAAATCCACATTAGGAGCACGCTTAAAAATCTCATCTCCCAAATGTGAAGCGGTGCAACCACAAACTCCTATTTTAGCTCCATTTTTTTTGATTTTTTCAAAGCTTCCAACTTCTGAAAAAAGCTTATGCACAGGCTTTTCACGCACTGAGCAAGTATTGATTAAAATCAAATCTGCTTCTTTTGCATCTTGAGTTAATTCATAATTTTCTTTTTCTTTAAGTTCAGCTATCATATGCTCTGAATCACGCACATTCATAGCACAACCTAAAGTTTGTATAAAAAGTTTTTTACTCAAAGAATGTGTACCTCATACATAAAATCTGTATCATCTAAACCATATTTGATCGTTCTATGATAAACACATTTTCCTTTTTTTTCAAAATGCTCTACTAAAGCAATTAATTGCTTATGTGCATTGTCTTTATCAAAATAGAAAAATTTTTGACCTTCTTTATCTACAGCCTTTTCAATACTTTCTAAACTTATACTTTTTGGCTTTTCATCAACAGAGGTTCTTGCTATTTTTAAATCCATATCATCATCCTCAAGTTTTTTTAATCTGAAATTATAGCAAATTTTACTTTTAATTAAACTTATTAAAGATATAATTTTATTCTTCAAACTTTTAAAATCCAAAATTAAGGTTGTATTGTCATTATGGAAAAAATCACAGATATAATTGAATCCATTGCTAATGAGAAAAATTTACAAATAGAAGATGTCAGAGAAAGAGTTAAAAAAGCGCTTATTAATACTGCTAAGAAAATTTATGGCGATAAGTATGAATTTTTTGTTGATTCAGGTAAAAATTTACAACTTTATCAAAAAATCATCGTAGTAGCTGATAATGATGAAAGATTAGAAAATGAAAATGAGCATTTTATCGCTTTAAGTAAAGCAAGGGCTGAAGCTAAAGATGTAGAAATTGGCGATGAGCTAACTTATGAATGTTCTTTAGAAAATTTAGGCCGCACTGCTGTAAATATCTTACATAAAGAATTAGAATACAATATACAAAAACTCTTAGAAGAAAAAATCTATGAAAAATACCAAAAAATGGTAGGACATATGGTTTTTGGTAGCGTGGTAAGAGTAGATAGTGAAGAAAATACTTATGTAGAAATTGATGAGTTTCGTGCATATTTACCTAGAAAAAATCGTATCAAAGGTGAAAAATTTAAAGTAGGTGATGTGATTAAGGCTGTTATTAGACATGTATATATTGATAAATCAGGTATGAGAATGGAGCTTAGTAGAACTAGCCCTAAATTTTTAGAAGCTTTATTAAAAGCTGAAGTTCCTGAAATCAAAGATGGTCTTATAAATATTTATGCAAGTGCAAGAATTCCAGGTGAAAGAGCAAAAATCATCTTACAAGCTAATAGCCCAAGTGTTGATGCAGTAGGAGCAACTGTGGGTATAAAAGGAGTTAGAATCAATGCTGTAAGCAAAGAATTAAAAAATGAAAATATTGACTGCATTGAGTATTCTAATGAAATGGCAATTTTAATCACTAGAAGCTTAGCTCCAGCCATTATAAACTCAGTTAGTATTGAAGATAAAAAGGCTATTGTAACACTAAATAGCGAGCAAAAAAGCAAAGCCATAGGAAAAAGTGGTATTAATATACGCTTAGCTAGCATGCTTCTTGGATATGAGATAGAGCTTAATGAAGTAAATAATGAAGATAAAACTAATAACCAAGAAGAAGCATTTAAAAATCTTAAAGCTTTATTTGGAGAAAATTAAAGTTGCTTACCGACAGTTTGTTCGGTAAGCTTTCTTTCTAAAACTAAATCTACTATAGGCTGTTCTCTTTTATTTGCCTTTTGGCAGTGATTTTTGTCAAAAAAATCTGTGATTTTAATAACTATTTTAGCCCATCTTTTATCACGTTCTCTCCAAGCATGAGATGATAAAGACTCCCAAGCATAACCATTAAACAAAGTAGCATTGACAAAATGATCAAGTGCTCTCACACCTTGTCTAACCCTAGCAGGATTACCAAAAGTACCCACTATAACAATAAAAAGATAACTAATCACCGCTAAAGGAACGATAGCACAAAGTAGTATAGTTCCTGCTAATTTTTCTTTCATTTTTGCCTTTTTATAAATCTTATATTCATACCATTTGCTGATCTTATAGTCAGTCTTCCTACAATATCAGGCACGAAATTTTCTTCTAATTCTAACTTATAAGTCCTTAAAATATTAGCTAAAATCAAAACAGCCTCTTGCATAGCAAAGCCCTGCCCTATACACACACGTTCCCCCATACCAAAAGGCATGTAAGTGTCTTTTTTAATCTTGCTTTTATCTTCATGGCGACTTGGATCAAACTCATGTGGATTTTCCCAAAAACTATCATGTCTATGGATAAGCCATGGAGCTACCACTACACCTGAACCTTTTTTAATAAGCTTATCTCTCATTTTGCTTTCATTTCTTGCTTCTCTAGCAAAAAAGCCAACTGGTGGATAAAGCCTTAAACTTTCTTTAAACACATTTGTAAGATATTTCATCGCTCTAATATGTTCTATTTTAAACTCCTCATCACCTGCAACTTGCATGATTTCTTCATAGGCTTTTTGTTGCTCATCTGGAGAAATACTTAAAATATATAGTGTCCAAGTTAGTGAGCTTGCAGTAGTTTCATGGCCTGCTAAGAAAAGCATGGCAACTTGGTCTAAAATTTCATTAAAAGAAAATCTCTCATTGGTATCTGCATCGACTACCATAAGCAATGATGATAAAATATCTTCATATTTTCCTTGATCATTTAGGGCATTATCATATCTTGGTTTTATAATATCTGATAAAACCTTGCGTATAACTCCACCTGCTTTAAGTCTTTTTCTCTCGCCCAAAAGATTTGAAAGCCAAGTTGGGAAACGAAACATTCTTCGCATAGCTGTTTTAACTGTTTCTTCTTGCACAGTTACAAAAGCATCCAAAACAAGTTTACCTTTTTGCTCATCAAGTTTTGATGACATGATAGTTCTAAAAATCACATCTGCAGTCACAAAAGTCATAGCTTCATCTACTTCTACAATCGCTTTGTCTTCATACTTTGCAAATCTTGCCATCATATCAGAAGCTGCTTCACTCATTAAATTAAAAACCTTAGAAATCCTTGTCATTTCAAAAGAAGGCCTTAAAAGCTCTCTTTGCTTTTCCCATACTCTATCATTAGTTGTAAAAATGCTTATACCCAAAAGTGGCTCTAAAAGTTCATGCAAAAGTTGGCTTTTTGGGTATTCTCTAACCTCATCTACCATGATGCGTCTAACTTCTTTTGGATCATTTACTACATATAGATCAAATCCAGGCATTTTTACTCTACCCATCATCATCTTATAGCTTCGTTCATAAAGTCCATCAAGCCATGATCTTCTTTTTAGTAAAAAAGTAGTTAATGTAGAAGCTTTATTTTTATAAGGCTTTGGATGAAAAGGACACTGACCCATGTTTTTCTCCTATTTGATTTTTTCTTCTAGTTTATTTTTACCTATGATAAATTCAAAAAAATTATATACTCCTTGAATTTGTGTGGCAAATAAATATAAAAAATGTGCTTTATATTTGTCTTTTTTGATTTTTTTATAATCTTTGTTTTTATATAAGGTGTGAAATTTAGCCGAAAGGTATTTTGGACTAAATTGTGCTTTTACTCCGCTTGTACGTATGAAATCAACTTGTGTAAAACAAGCCCCATCAATAATAGAAGTAAAATCATACCATATTAAATTTTTACTTCCTAAATACTCTAAGTCTTTTCTAAACTCACAAGATTTTTTTTGATAGCTTACCAAGGGTATGCACTCACCTAAAGTTAAAACCTTTAAATTTTCAAAAGAAATATTTTCTTTTTCACATTTTCTAAGCACTTTTGCTAAAACATTTATACAAAGAACTGTTCCTACACTATGTGCGCTTAAGATGAGCTCATAGTTTTTATCATTTATATTTTCTTTTAGTTTTTCAAAAATAACCCTAGCAAAATCATCCATTCTCAACTCAAGCTCGCCTTGGGAATTTTTCTCCCAGTTTGCACAAAAAGAACAAATTCTAGCTATCCAAAAAACAGCTAATTTCTTACCTAATTTATAAAGCATTTTTGGTAAAAACACTAAAGATAAAATAAAAACCAAAATTCCCAAAACAATATGAAAATTTTGCAAATAAAATAAACTTCCAAAAGCACAAAATAAAGTAAAAATCAAACTCAAAAGTACATAAAAAAATGGGTAATAACCTGTGATAAGTTGATGTGGAGATTCTTTACCAAATTTTAAAAAAAGCCCTGTGATGGTATAAATTCTAAAAAAACTATAGCAATCACTCAGAGCATCTTTTATACCCTCTGACCAGTTTTTTTTAACTATATCATTCCAACCTAAAAAAGTATAAGTAGTGCTTGTATACGGGGTTTGAATTTGCCAAAAAGGATAAATATTAACTTGAGCTTTTGATAAAGTATAATCATAATTTAAAAGTTTATTTTGCTCGGCTAAATTTTTTTTAAACATAGTATAATAATGCCTATATCCTCTAGGATCATAACCAGCTATATAAAAAACATCTCTTTTTTGACACAATTTATCCATTAAAATCCCAAATAAACTCAAAATGAATTTAAAAATATAGCTAAAGTTGTTATCTTTGTCAAATGCTTATTTAAAGGCAAAATGAGGTGTTTTTACTCTGAAATTATTCATTAAAGCTCTAAGCTATAAAAATCAATTTAAACTAATATTTTTGAAAAAATTCCCATTAACTTGGGTTTTATATATCACATAATTTCTAAATTTAGCGTGCAAAACAGCATCAGGCTTATATGCCCTGCATTCTTTCCAAAAAGTATGCAAGCTTTTTTGATAAGTCAAACCTTCTATATCATAAAAAGCTTTTCCCATAACTTTTAAAGGGCTATTATGATATAAAGAAGAAAGTCCTACTGTGCTATTTATCACTATGGTGCCTCTTGTATTGATTAAAAGTGTAGGTAAGTGTAAATCATGCACATATAAAATTCTACCCTCGACATTATATTTTAAGCTCAAATCTTCTATAAGCTTAGTATAATCTCTATAGCCACGATCCATAGGATGATGTTTAAAAACTAGATAAGACTTTGCTTTGGCATGATTAGCAAAAGAGATGATCACTTCTTCTATAAATTTTTCTGTAGTTTTTTTATAATGATGAGATAGTTGAGTATCATTATGCACTTGCAAAATAGCTAAAAAATACTTTTGCTTTAGAGAAAGAATTTTTTCATTTAAACTTTTTTCTGTGATTTTGTATTTGTTTTTTCTATATACTGAACAAAGCCAAGGTAAAAAATCAAATAATTTTAAACTTCTATGGTGCAAAGAATTATTAAAATACCAAGAAAATAAAAAAGCAAAAAGCCAGTATAAAAACGAAGCAAAGGCCATATTTCTAAAAGTGCTTGAGAAGGTTTTAAATTTAAAATCTTTATCAAATTTTTTCTGACTTAGATAAAATTCTTTTTCTCTTGGCAAAGTGGAGTTTGCATTCACTCCATCTTTTTCAAAAGTAATGAAGTTTGGTCTTATATAACCTTCTTCAAAAATCCATACTTCAATACCCATTTGCTTAGCAACATTAATGGCTATCTCATGCACTTTTCTACAATCATTATACATCAAGATAGCTTGAATTTGTTTTTCTTCAAAGAGTTTTTTATAAAAGTCTTCAAGCTCGGCTAAACTTTTAGTATAATTAATACTTTTAAAAGGATAAAAGAAAAAATCCCCTCCATTAAAATTTACTTTATAAACCTTAGCTTTTGGAATTTTTGTAGCAATTTTACGAAAAAATCCTCCCACAGGTCCTTGGAGCAATAAAACATTTTTACCAGAAAATTTTTTTAACTTTTTACTTAAATTCATCTAATTAAAATAAATTCTATTAATCTTCTTATTTTTCTTAATATATAAATTCTTATATCCATAAACCAACGCAAATAAAATTTAGAAAAATAATCTTTTTGCATTTTTAGCATTATATCTAAAGCAAGCTCAACTTCACATAAATTTTTACTTTTTGGATGGATGTATCTTGGATAAAGGATCAAAACGCCAGCGACAAGCTCTTCTAAACTAAGCATTCTTGTGCGTCTTGGAATTTCATGTAAATCGCTTGTCAAACCCCAACCTGCATAAAAAGGCTTACCATAGACCACAACTTTTTTACCACGCAAAAGAGCGTCAAAACCGCTTGTAGAGGTTATAGTATGCACTTCATCACTCGCATTTATAGCACTATCTATGCTGATATTTTCTATAATCTCATCACAATATTTTAAAATAATGCTTTTATCTTTTAAACCCTTACGGTTACCGCTTAAAACATCAGGGTGAGGTTTAAAAACTATAAAGGCATTTTCATTGGCCTTTCTTACACTTTGTAAAAGTTTTAAGGTATCATAACCTGCACCACCTAAGATCATAGAAGCATCATCTTCTACTTGAGCAGGGATTAAGATGATTTTTTTGTTGGTATTAAAATTTAATTTTTCATGTTTTAAACCATTATACTTTGAAAATTTATTTTGCGTGATGGTGATGATGAGTTTTTTAGCTCTTTGTTTTAAACTTTCATCAAATTCATGATTTTGTAAAATATCTTCTAAATCACTTGGTTTACTTGGATCAACATACAAACCTTTACTATCTACTATTAAAGAAAAAGGGCGTGTAAGATCTGAACCCAAAAAAACTGAGCGCAAAAAGCCATCTTCTACTAAGAAAATTGCATTTTTAAAATCTTTAGCTAGCAAAGTTTTATCATGCTTTTTACCCCAGATGAAAATTTTATCTTCAGAGTTTAACTTAGCTTTATAAAGCTCATCAAGTGAGTTTAAAAAAATGATTTTATTATTCTTAGCTTTAAAAAATGGTCTTGTAAATTCTCTTTTCCATTTAGAAAAACCTAAAAAATACAAAGTATTTGAATTAGCTTGTTCTATCTTTTTGTACTTTGCTAGAGTATGAATAGTATCAAAGATATCACTTTTTTGATTTAAATAAGGATTAAAATACTCACTATATAAAATATAAGTAGCATAAAAAACCTCTTCTAAAGTTCTTTTTTTAAGCCTTCTTTTGCATACTTGTTTATCTTGAGTTAAACCCCAACCTGCATAAAAAGGCATGCCATAACACACACATTCGCATCCCAACATCAAAGCTTCAAAGCCCATTCCAGAAGTTTTCGTATAAACTTTTTTAAAATAACTTAATAATTCTATAGGATTATAATTTTCTTTTATAACTACACATTTACTTGGTAAATCTTGTGCGTTAAAATCACTTTGCTTTTTACCGCTTAATACATCAGGATGAATTTTAATATATACTTTAGCATTTGGGTTTTCTTTGATAGCATCATTTATAATATCTTGAGTTGAAAAATCCCTAGCTAAGCCAAATTTTAATGAAGCATCATTTGCTACTTGAGTGATGATCAATACGCGTTCTTCATTAGTGTTAAAAAGCTCTTTTGGCACGCAAAGATTATTATTATACTTGCTAAGTTTTTCTTTTTTTATGAGTTCTATGGCTATTTTTGCCTCCTCTAACTCTTTAAAACTAAACTCATAAGTATTTAAAATATTTTCAAGTTTAGATGGTACAGTTGCATCATAGTAAATTCCTATATCATCTTTGACAATAGAAAAACTTGGACTATTTTCTACACCCAAATTCAATGAGCGCAAAAAGCCATCTTCTAAAAGCAAAAATCTTGCATTATATTTTTTAGCTAGTTCTGCGGCTTTTAAACCTGACTTTTTCCTACCCCAACCTACAAAAACATCTTCTTGCATAATGTTTTTATAAACATGATATGGAACTATTTTATAAAAATCTTTAACATTTTCCTTTAGTTTTTTAGATATCGTGTAAAATTTCATGTTATTTTACTTTTTAAAAAACTTATATATTTCCCGATAAAACTTTGAACTTTATTTTTTCTATATAAAAAATTATAGAAATAAGGAAAATCCTTTTTATTATAAAAAACATTCGCTTTTCCAATTTTTGAAAATTTTAATTTATCAATCAAATTTATCAATGATAAAACTACATTTTCATCAATAAGTTCGCAATTATTTTTTTTCCATTCTTGATTAACATTTGGAATTTTATCTTCTATCCACTCATTTAAAGAAATTAATAATCCACTTCCAATAAAATGATGATTTTCATTACTTCTACCTATACCAAAATCTTTAATAATAATCGATCTAACTCCGAGAGCAATTGCTTCTATAATTACTGTAGAATAAAAAGATACACAAAGATCAACTTGATACATTAATTCCTCAACAGAGCTATCGTTAAAAATTAAATTATTTGGAATTTTTATATTATTTTTCATAAAAAAATCAAATATGGTATCATCTTTTAAGTGAGCGTTCATATGCTGCTTATGTAAAATTGCTCTTTTTTTTATTATAATTCTTCTCAAAGGATATCTATTAGCATATTCTATGATTTTCTCAACCAAATATTTTTTTTGTTTAATATGCTTTGGAATACTAGGCTGCTCAACAAAAAGAATAGTTTTTATTTCGTTATTATAAGGAATTTTATTTTGATTGTATAAGCGTCCATAACCTGAATAAAACAAATTATTACTCGATAATCCCAATAAAGACATTTTTTTCTTAAAATTCTTTAAATTTTCTAAAGAATTTACACAAATCAAATCTGCACCAATTCTACATAGTAATGCATGAGTATCATTAGAATCCGTCAAACCATTCATACCTGAGATTACCAAAGGTCTTATTTGGTATTTATCATAAAATTGATTAAGATAATAAAAAAATTTAATATTTTCCCCACCACCTAAAGATAAGAAAATTAAATCATAATCTAAAAAAATATTATTTTGTTGCAAAAGATAAATCAAATTGTCGTATTTTAAAATATTATATTCATCTAAACAATAACTCTGAAATTGACTTAAATTTTTTTCTTTACAATAAATAGTAATCTTATAATACTTTTTTAAAAAAAAAGCAAAACTCAAGCCCCATTTTAAACGAGAATCAAAATCAGACAAAATCAATACTTTCATCTCGCACCTTTCTTAAAATCCTTTTTTAGTCTTTTTATCTTAAACAGTAGTCCAATATATCCTCCCTTATACCAAGTTTTGTTAGCTTGTATAAGAGCTTCTCCTAGTTTATAGGTTAAACACTCTTTTTCTTTTAAGGCTTCTTTATAATCAGGATAGCTTTCTAATGGAGGTAATATTAGCGATGAGTCTTTTTTTATTTTTTCTTGATAGATTTTTTGTTCTTGTTTGTGTTTATCTTTTATATAAGATAATACAAAAGGCATTCTTATATAACCCGGTATAGATTTAGAATTTACTACCATAGCTTGACCTAGTTTATAAGAAAGTTGGTTTTGAATTCTTGCTTTAGCTGTGCCATATTTGGTTTGAAATGCTATTTGAGATTTGACCTGATAGAATTGAGCTGTTCTAAAATTTATAATTCTATCTTTCTCTTCTGTAGTATTCTTCAATCTTAATTCATTATTTTTTATAATTGTTTGCAAAGATTTTATTTGGGTAGTTTGCTCAACAATAATTTTGTCTTTATTTTGAATGATATTAGTTTTATCTGCAATATTTTGATTTTTAGTTTTAACTATATCAGCTATAAATTCAGCTATTTTATCCCAATACTCTGGTTTCATTTCCTTAAGTTCATAATTTTCTTTATAATTGCTTAAATCTTTCTTAGGAAATAATCTTTCTTTACGGGGAAAGAATTCTTTTCTTACCCATTCGTTGGATTCTTCAAATAATTTTTCATATAATCTCAAGGTAGCTTTAGAAGGTCTAAATTTCAAACCCTCATCAGTATTATTTTTAAATAAGTCCTGAATTAAACTTTGTATTTCTATCCTGCTTGGATCTAAAGTATAATCATTTAAAAATCTTGGAATTATTCGGTTCAAAGCCTTCAATAATTCCATACCTAATAGATCTAAACTCTCATTTTCCTTTTCAGGTATAATAAAATCATCATCCCATTCCAAACCTATATTACAAATAAAATCTTTTAGCAAATCTCCTTTATAAAATTCATTCTTATCAAAAATTTTTACAATAATATTTTCTTTTCCAAAGACTTCAGTATAATTTTCTAAAAGATATTTATAATTAGACATTTTAAAAATTATATGTTCGGTCTTGAAATTATTAAAATAGTAATTTTCCGCTGCCCCATGTTTAATGTCTTGAGAATACCAAGAAGAAATAAAATCTGTTTGTTCTCTAAGATATACCAAAATAATAATTTTTGTAAAACCTGCATCGTTTAATATTTTTTTTAAATTAATAATTTCTTTTTTATCCAATAAATCTTTTGAAATACATTCATCAGAAAAAACAACATTAGAACATTTAGAACTCAATAATTCTGCTTTATAATTTAAATTACATTTTCTTACATATTCATATATCTCATCTTTAGAGATCAATCTATATTTCCCAGTATGCATAAAAAATTTTTTAGCTCCTTGTTCTTGACAAAATTCACCTGATTGATAAACTAAAAAATAATGGTGGCCAGCAAACGTACATTTTATAGGAAACAACACATTCTTTTTAATTAATAATAAATAATTTTTATTAAAAAATGTCTGAATACTTGTACTTCCTGTCTTCATAGTCCCTATGTGCAAATATACTGTCATTTTTACTCCATTAAATTATCCATAACCTTGTTTTTTATTTATGCGAATATGAAATTTGTTTTCTTAAAAATGTAAAAACAAAATTTAGAATATAACCAAGATGCTATCATGATTTTCTTAGTTTAATTAATTGTTTTTAAGATAAAATCTCAAAATCATATCCACATTCTCATTAAGATCTTCTTTTATTATGTGTATATGTGGGTTTTTAGGTCTTTCATAAGGACTATCTATACCTGTAAAATTTTTAATCTCTCCGTTTCTTGCTTTTTTATAAAGTCCTTTTGGATCTCTTTTTTCACAAATTTCCAAAGGTGTATCAACAAATATTTCTATATATTCATCCTCATCTAAAAGATCTTTTATAAGTTTTCTATCTTTTTCAAAAGGTGATATAAAAGCGCAAAGTACTATCATACCAGCATCCACAAAAAGCTTACATACTTCTCCTATGCGTCTTATGTTTTCTACTCTTGAAACCTCATCAAAACCTAAATCTTTATTAAGTCCATGACGTACATTATCCCCATCTAAAAGATAAGTATGAAAACCTTGCTCAAAAAGTTTTTTTTCAACTGCATTAGCCAAAGTAGATTTACCACTACCACTAAGCCCACTAAACCATAAAACACATGGTTTTTGATTTTTAAGTTTAGCTCTTTGAGTTTTTGTAATGCTACTTGTATGCCAAGTTAAATTTTTACTCATTTTTTTCCTTAAAAACTAAAAAATACCGGAGTTATAGTTAAAACAATAGCTGAATAAGTCAAAGAAACTATCCATCCTATTTTTATAAAATCAGTAGTTTTATACCCGCAAATTGAACCTACCATCAAGTGAGTTTGATAACCATGTGGCATTAAAAAAGCACAACTTGCCCCATAAGCAACCGCTAATATAAACGGAGTTGGATTAACTTCAAGCGCCAAAGCAGTACTATAAGCAATAGGAAAAGCCAAAGCTGCGGCAGCGTTATTGGTAATGATTTCAGTTAAAAGCAAAGTTAGAAGATAAATTCCCACAAAACTACCATATAATCCATACACTCCAAAAGTTCCTATAACAAATTCAGCCAAATCTTTAGCTAAACCGCTATCAACTAAAACTTTAGTAATGGCTAAAGAAGATCCTACTATGATAAAAATTTCCAAAGGAAAGCGTCTTTTTACCTCATCAAAACTTATGATTTTAAATATAAATAAGCAAGCTAAAAATACTAGCAGCGCTTTAAGCAAAGACACTAATTCCAAAGCAGATAAAGCAATGATGGCTAAAAACGCAAAAATCACTATAAAACTTTGGATATTACTTAACTTTTGATTTTGCATGATATTTGAGATAATATAAAAGTTTTTATTGATATTATCTCTTGAGTGAAAATCCTTACCTATGCTTAAAATAAGCCTATCTCCAGCTTGTAATAAACTTTGGCCAATTTTTGAAATATTTTTTGAGCCTCTTTTTAAGGCTACAATCCCTGCATCAAATTTAGCTCTAAAATTTGCTTCCTTAACACTTTTTCCTATCAAGTTTGACTCAGAATTTATAACAACATCTATTAAATTTAATGTTTCTAGTTTTAAATCTTGTGAGCCAATTTGCAAGCCATCAAATTTTTTCAAAACCTCTAAATGTGTAATATCTCCACTAAAAACTAACACATCACTTTCTTTGATAAGCTCATTATGACTAACAGGAGTAATAAGCTCATCTTTTCTTTGAATTTCAAGTAAAAACAAAAACTCCAAATTCCTTAAGCCATTTTCTTGTATAGTTTTCCCCACTAATGAGCTATTTTTTAATACTTTAGCATTGATTAAATACTCATTGATGACATTTTCTTTTTCTTTATACTCAGGCAATAAAAAGTTAAAAATCAAAAGCACTATAAGCACGCCAATACTTATACAAAAACCAACTGCAAAAAAATCAAAAATCTTTAAACTTTCCAAACCATTTTGCACTACAAAAGAATTGACTATCAAGTTAGTTGAAGTGCCTATCAAAGTCATCGTTCCGCCAACTATGGAAAAATATGAAAGTGGGATGAGTAGTTTAGAAGGGACTTGAAATTTGTTATTTTTTATAATACTCATAAAACTTGCCACTACTGCAGTATTATTTAAAAAAGCTGAAATACTAGCTGTAACAACTCCAAGCTTTAAAAGTGATAGATGATAATTTTTACCTATGATGAATTTAGAACACCAACTTATCACAACGCTTTTTTCTATAGCTAGTGAAACTAGCAAAAGCAAAATAAGCACTATCAAAGATTCGCTCGTATAAGAGCTAAGCCAAGTACTTAAATTTAAATACCCCAAAAGATAATAAAGCACAGCTACACTACCAAATAAAATAAAAGGTTTAATTTTATTGCTAATCAACAAAAGAAGCAAAATTAAAATACTTAATGCAACAATAATTTTCATATTTTTTTACATTCCCATTCAGGATAGTTTTTTCTAATATAAGCATTAAGTTCTATTTCTGCTTGAGTGTAAATTCTACTCTTTTCTTCGCTTGCTAAAATTTCTTCTACCATACCCGCTGCTAAGGTTTCATTAGAGTATTTATCTATGATGATAAAACTTCCTAAAGTCTTATTGTCCTTGTAAGCTTTAAGGGCTATTTTTTTATTAAGCTTTAAGGTGCATTTAGCAATATCATTGAGTTTTAATTCATCGCTTTGAAATTCTTTGAAAGTATTAATGTCTTTTTTAAAATCATTTTTTTCAAATACTACATTAGTAGTTAAATTTGCTATTTTGATAAGATAGTTTTCATTTAAATTAAACTTAACCTCACTCATCCATATTACCATAGCTTTAAAAGAATTTGAAATTTCTATACTATGATTTTTAGAAGCTATTACATCGCCTCTTGAAATGTCTATCTCATCTTCTAAAGTTAAAGTTATAGCACTTGGAAAGCTAGCATTGTTAGCACTTTGAATTTTTTCATTTTTATCGGGTACATTTAAGTTTTTAATACTAGGCGTGATAATTTGTTTTACTTTACTTGTTTTTAAAGAAGGTAAAATCACAACTTCGTCTTTAATATTTATACTACCGCTAGCAATATTTCCACAAAAACCTCTAAAATTTAAATGAGGGCGATTGACATATTGCACACTCATGATAAACTCATCGCTTAAACTAGTAGCAATAGGCAAAGTATCTAAAAGCTCAGATAAGGTTTTTCCACTATACCAAGGCATATTAATACTTTTAAAAGCTATATTGTCTCCATCTAGTGCACATATAGGAACAAAGTGGGTTTTAATGCACTCATGATTTTTTAAGCATGGTAGAATTTCTTGATAATTTTTACAGATTGTATTAAAAATTTCTTGATTATAATCAATTAAATCCATTTTATTAACAGCAATAATAAATTGTTTTATACCAAGCAAACTAGCTATATAAGAATGTCTTTTAGTTTGAGTTAAAACCCCTTTTCTAGCATCTATAAGTATGATGGCAATATCAGCCGTACTAGCACCTGTTGCCATATTTCTAGTGTATTGTTCATGGCCTGGGGTATCTGCTATGATGAATTTTCTTTTTTCACTTGTGAAAAATCTATATGCTACATCTATGGTTATGCCTTGCTCTCTCTCGCTTGCAAGACCATCTACTAAAAGTGCAAAATCAAGCTTTTCTCCTGCATTACCAAGCTTTTTGCTATCTTTTTCTAAAGATAAAATTTGATCTTCAAAAAGCATTTTTGCATCATAAAGCATTCTACCTATAAGGGTAGATTTGCCATCATCTACACTACCACAAGTGATAAATCTACAAAGCTCTTTATTTTCATGTTCTTTTAGGTATTTTTCTACATTTGTTTTCATTAAAAATACCCCTCTTTTTTCTTTTTTTCCATACTTGCTTCTTCATCAGTGTCTATAAGCCTACCTTGTCTTTCACTTGTTTTAGAAAGCAAAAGCTCTTCGATGATTTCTAAAACATTGTTAGCACTTGAGTTTATGGCTCCTGTTAGCGGGTAGCAACCTAGGGTTCTAAAACGAACCAATTCTTCTTTGGCATTTTTAGCAAGTTCTTTTGGCATACGCTCATCATCAACTAAAATTTTAGCTCCCATGTACTCTACCACCGGTCGTTTTTTAGCAAAATAAAGACTTGGCAAAGGAATATTTTCTTTGTAAATATACTGCCATATATCAAGCTCAGTCCAATTACTCAGCGGGAAAACTCTTATGGATTCGCCTTTTTTATGACGACCGTTGTAGATATCCCATAATTCTGGGCGTTGATTTTTTGGATCCCATGAATGATTTTCATCACGAAAAGAATAAATTCTTTCCTTTGCACGCGATTTCTCTTCATCTCTTCTTGCACCACCAAATACCGCATCAAACTGATATAAATCAAGCATTTGTTTTAAACCTTGTGTTTTAGCAATATCTGTATGCATAGAAGAGCCATGTGTGAATGGAGAAAGATTTAATTCTTTGATTTTAGGGTTTTGATAGACTATAAGCTCCATACCAAGCTCTTTGGCGCGTTTGTCTCTAAATTCTATCATCTCTTTAAATTTCCATGTAGTATCTACATGCACCAAAGGAAGTGGAGGTAAGCTTGGGTAAAATGCTTTTTGTAAAAGATGAAGCATAACCGAGCTATCTTTACCTATACTATAAAGCATAGCTGGTTTTTCAAACTCAGCTATAACCTCACGGATAATATGAATAGACTCTGATTCTAAATATTCTAAATGGGTCATTTTTACACTATCAATTAAATTTTTTACACATTATAATATAAATTTTATTATAAATTAATTATTACCCTATTCCTTAAAATAATATTTTTCAAATAGAAAGCTTAAATGCCTCAAAATATTCCATTCTCCAAATCTACATATAAGCTAAAAATCACGTTTAGTTAAAAAACCTATTTTTTATGTTTTTCCATATTTTACAATTCTAATTATCTTAAAGGGTATTTTAACAAATAAAGCATAAAGGTAAAATAGAAATTAACTTTTATGCTTTATTTTAGTTCCATCTAAAAGCAGTTTATTTTTTCATTATTTATAATTACAACTTCTTTTTAATATACAATATCTATCTTTTTAACCATATTTTCAAAAAATACTTTATATTTACATTTTACAAGATAATACATTTTTTAGCACGGTAAGGTCATCTTTGTTTTATTAATGATCTTTAAAAAACCTTCTCTAAGGCTTATTTTTTGTTCCCAATTTGGTAGCTTTTCTCCACCTTCAAAAGGTATAAAATTTTCTCTATTAGAATAAGGTAATACACCCCAGATAATATTTAATTTTTCTTGAGCACATTCTTCAAAGATATTTGACAACTGCTTTAAAGTAATTCTTTCTTTTGAATGTAAAGCATAAATTACATTATTTGTGTTTTTTTTATTTTCAAAGTTATTAATACATTTTTCAAAAGCATTAATAATATCGTCAATATAAAGCATATCAATAATTTGTTCTCCATTACTCATTCTAATAGCTTCTTTAGTTTCTAATGACTTTTTCCATAAATTAATAATTTTTGGACGCCAATCATTTAGTCCATATGTATCATTTAACAAAATAGTTACAAATTTATATTTAGCAATCTGAGTATAATAATTTGCAATATTTAAAAAAGCTGTTTTTGTTGCTGCGTATAAATTAAGGGGATTGTTTGACAAGTTTTGATAGAATTGCCAAAAAGTCCCGATATTTATAAACCAACCAGAAAAACCAATTAAATATAAGATTTCCAAAAGTTTAACACCAAATAAAATATTAGAATCAATTAAATCTTTTAAATCTTCGGGTCTATGATGCTTTAAATATAAAGTTGCAAGATGCAAAACTCCATCTATTTGTTCTTCTTGGAGATTTTCTTTCAGTATAGCAAAATCTTCATAATAGCAAATTTTGCAATAATCTTTGATTTTATCTATATTACTACTCTTTCTTACTAATGCGATAATCTCATATCTATCATGCATTTGCAAGATAAAATTAGTCCCTATGAAACCCGTTGCACCAGTTACTAAAATTTTCACTTATTTTATCCATCTCAAATTATAAACAATCTTATCTTGTCTTTCAATCAAAGGCTTAAACTCCATCCAAGCTGTAGCTATAACTAAAACATCACATTCAGAAACGATCTCATCAAGACTGTTTCTATAATACAATTTATAATCATAAGTTTTAGCAAACACATCATTTGCTATAGGATCGTAAGCATATATATTCTCAAAACCTAAATTTAAAAGTTTAGAAATCAAGGTAGCAGATTTAGTATCCCTTACATCATCACTTCCTGGCTTAAAACTTAAGCCTAAAATTGCAATTTTTTTGTTCTTAGAAACTTCTTTTTGTATTTTATAAGCGTAAAAATCAAGAATTTCATCATTAACTTTTAAAATATCATTTAAAATTTTTGCTTCATATCCTTTATCTTTGCTTTTTTTATACAAAGCAAGAGTATCCTTAGGTAAACAATATCCACCAAAACCCATTCCAGGATATAAATAACTAGTTATACCACTAGGATTTCCGCTAAATCTTTTATCACTATGCAATATTTTAAAAGCACTTATAACATCTATATCACCTATATTTTGTGCAATCATACTCATTTCATTAGCATAACTTATATTTAGACTTAAAGTAGTATTGCTAAGATACTTAATGAATTCACCGGTATTTAAAGAAGTAAAAAATACAGGTGAACTAAAAGGCTTATACAGCTCTTCTAACTCTTGAAAAATTTGCGCATCCTGACTACCAATAACCACCCTATCAGGATTCATAAAATCACTATATGCAAATCCTTCTCTTAAAAATTCAGGGTTATTTACCAAATGGCATTTTTGTCCTACATTAAGACCCAAAGACTCTAAATGTGGGATAAAAACTTCTTTGCAGCTTGAAGGTGGAACTGTGGATTTTATCACCAAAATCGGCTTTTTTTGGCATTTATCTAAATTTTGCGCAGTTGTCTTAAGCGCATCTAGTAAAAAACTCAAATCAGCACTTCCGTCTTCACTCATAGGTGTACCAATACAATAAAATATAATTTTAGCTTCTTTTAAAGCTTCTGTTGCATCATTAGTGATTTTCAGTTTTTTTTCCAAAACATCATTTAATGCTTCTGATAATCCTTCTTCATGAAATGGTATTTTTCCATCGTTAAGCAATAAAGCTTTATTTTTATCTATTTCATATCCGGTAACATCGAAGCCTTTTTTTGCAAATCCAACTGCTGTAGTAAGACCAACAAAACCTAATCCAAAAACTGCTACTTTTAACGACTTCATAAAAGCTCCCCATTTTCTTTTTCAAATTTCAAAAACTTTAAAAATCTTCTCACGCCATCTTCAACTAAAATAGTAGGGTTATATTGTAATTTATTTCTAGCTTTATCAATAATTGGACATCTACGATTTGGATTATCTTTTAAATAATTTTTATCTTCTGAAACAGCAAAGTTAACTTGAGGCTCAAAATTAAAAATTTCTTTTGAATATTTAGCATATATATATGATAACTCTTTTACAGAAATTTCAGGTTTATCAATGCCTATATTAAAATAATCAAATTTTCCATACACTAAAACCTTTAAATATCCTGCAATAGCATCAGCAATGTAGCAAAAAGTTCTTTTTGGGGATCCATCACTAAGAATTTCTATATTTTTACCTTCTATAACTGCTTTAGCAAAATCTGCAGGTACTCTTTTATCTCCTATACTCATCCCTGGACCATAGTTGTTAAAAGGTCTTGCTATAGTAATTGGCATGTTGAACTTTTGTGCAAATAAAGAGCACATTGTCTCCCCAAATCTTTTAGATTCATCATAACATGCTCTAGGACCTATACAAGCTACATTACCTCTATACTCTTCATCGGTTGGAATTTTACTAACATCAGGATCACCATAAATTTCAGAACTAGAAAAAAATAAAAATCCTTTAATATTTTTATTTTTATAAAAATCAAGCAAAGAGCGCAATCCCCAGATATTTGCATCTAGGGTCTCTATAGGATAAGTACGGTAAAACATAGGACTTGCAATACTTGCAGCATGAATTATCAAATCAGCACTATAAGCATCTTTTAAAAGATCGATTTTATCATTTATAATATCAAATTTATGAAGCTCTAAAATATCAGAATAATCATTCGATAATTGTTCTAACCACTTTGGCTTTCTAAGCATAAAGTTATCTAGTGCAATAATTTTTTTTATATTTAAGTCTTTTGAATATTTTACAAAAAAATTAATAAAATAAAATCCTAAAAAACCTGCACACCCTGTAAATAAAATTGTAGAGTTATCAAATTTTTGTTTTTCAACTTTAGTTAGAGAATTATAAATATACTCCAAATCCTCTATTACTATTGGATTTTCCAAACAACTATAAGATTTCATATTAATCTCCAACTTACTTTTTTTTTGCACAAAATTCTTGAATTTTGCATATCATATATTCAATCATCTCATCGTTCATACCTGGATAAACCCCTATCCAAAAACTATCATTCATTATTTTTTCTGTTACCTCTAAATTTCCTACTACTCTATAATCCCTATCCTTTTCTAAAGAATCAAAAGCAGGATGTCTTATAATATTACCCGCAAATAATGTTCTTGTTTGAATATTACATTCTTCCAAGAAACTAGTAAATTCGTTACGAGTAAATTTTACACCATCTTTTAGAGTAATCATAAAACCAAACCAACTTGGTTGAGAATTTGGCTGTGTTTCTACCAAATGAAGTTCACTAAGATTTTTTAGTCCATTATATAGTTTTTGATAATTTTTTTGTCTTTTTTCTATAAATTCAGGAAGCTTTTCAAGCTGAGCACAACCTATCGCAGCTTGCATATCTGTAGCCTTTAAGTTAAAACCAAAGTGAGAATATACATATTTGTGATCATACCCTTTTGGTAAACTTCCAAACTGTTGGGTAAAGCGACAACCACAAGTATTATCTTTTCCTCCTTTACACCAACAATCTCTCCCCCAATCTCTCATAGATAATATAATTTTTTTAAGCAAAGGATTGTTAGTATAAACAGCTCCACCCTCTCCCATGGTTATATGATGAGCTGGGTAAAATGAACTTGTACCTATATCTCCCCAAGTGCCAGTATATTTATCATCATATTTAGAACCTAATGCATCACAATTATCCTCAATCAACCAAAGATTATTTTTATCACAAAACTCTTTAATAGCTTTAATATTAAAAGGATTGCCCAAGCTATGTGCGATCATAATCGCTTTGGTTTTAGAACTTAAAGCTTTTTCAAGTTGAGTTACATCAACATTAGCAAATTGTAATTCCATATCAACAAAAACAGGAACTGCTCCATATTGGACAACGGGAGCAATTGTTGTTGGAAATCCTGCAGCTACAGTTATAACTTCATCGCCTCTTTTAATTTGTCTTTCCTTTAGTAATGGCGAAGTTAAGGTATAAAAGGCTAATAAATTTGCAGATGAACCAGAATTAACTAAAAAGGCCCATTTTACTCCTAAAAAATTAGCAAGATTTTTTTCAAACTGCTCAGAGTATCTTCCAGCAGTGAGCCAAAAGTCTAATGAACTATCGATCAAATTCTCCATTTCTTTTTCATCAAAAACACGCCCTGCATAATTTATTTTAGTTTTTCCTTCTATAAACTGAGTTTGTTTATTTGCATGATATAGCTTATAATACTCTTTAACTTTATTTAAAATATCTTGTTTTAATACATCAAAATTCATTCAATCCCCTTTATTTTTAATTGTTCCATAAAGCCCATGGAGCTTTATTTTCCATCCACATTTTTGTAAGATCGTTTTTATCTTTTAAAGTATCCATACATTTCCAAAAACCATGATGTTGGTAGCTATAAAGCTCACCATCTTGAGCTAAATTTTTTAATGGTGCTTGCTCAAAAACTGTCATATCGCCTTCTTTGATATAGTCAAACACCTTAGGTTCGCATACAAAAAAACCACCGTTTATCCATCCTGCATTATTTAAACTAGCATCACCTTTTGGTTTTTCTGTAAAACTTTTTATACGATTTGTTGAATTATCAATATCCAAAGCACCAAATTTTCCCTCAGGAAGTACAGAAGTCATTGTGATAGCTTTACCGTGGTTTTTATGAAATTTTAACAATTCATTTATATTTACATCACTAACACCATCACCATAAGTAAGCATAAAAGTCTCATTAGCCACATAATCTTTAGCATGTAAGATCCTACCACCTGTCATAGAATCTTGCCCAGTATAAAGCATAGTTACTCTCCATGGTTCATGTCTAGTATTATGAATCTGAACAGAATTATCTGACATATCTACCGTTATATCACTATATTGCGTATAGTAATTTATAAAATAATCTTTTATAATATGTCCTTTATACCCTGTCAAAATAACAAAATCATTAAATCCATAATAACTATAAATTTTCATTATATGCCACAAAATAGGCTTACCGCCTATTTCTACCATAGGTTTTGGCTTTAAACCTGTTTCTTCAGAAAGCCTTGTTCCAAGACCACCTGCTAAAATCAATACTTTCATCTCGCACCTTTCTTAAAATCCTTTTTTAGTCTTTTTATCTTAAACAGTAGTCCAATATATCCTCCCTTATACCAAGTTTTGTTAGCTTGTATAAGAGCTTCTCCTAGTTTATAGGTTAAACACTCTTTTTCTTTTAAGGCTTCTTTATAATCAGGATAGCTTTCTAATGGAGGTAATATTAGCGATGAGTCTTTTTTTATTTTTTCTTGATAGATTTTTTGTTCTTGTTTGTGTTTATCTTTTATATAAGATAATACAAAAGGCATTCTTATATAACCCGGTATAGATTTAGAATTTACTACCATAGCTTGACCTAGTTTATAAGAAAGTTGGTTTTGAATTCTTGCTTTAGCTGTGCCATATTTGGTTTGAAATGCTATTTGAGATTGAGTTTGTTGCAGTTCTAATTTATTTTGTTTTATTTCGCTAGTAAGATTGGTATTGAGTTTTTGAAATTGCTTGTTTTTATTTTGAAGATTTTCTAGCTGGGAATGTAGAGAAAGATCTTTAAATACAAAGCCTATCTCCCCTCCGCCTGAATATTTTTTATCTAGCAAAGGAAATGTATTTTTTGCTAAATTCCATAATAAAACAATAGAACTTTTTTGAAATAACAATTCTAGTTTTTCAACTTTTTCTCTCTCGGTGTGATTCATTATTGCCTTACTTTTTAATTCCCTAATAAAACAAAGAAAAGCAACAAAAATTCTCCATCTTTCCAAAGGATGCGAATAAGATAATCCGATATCTAGCTTTGCCTCAAATTTTGGACCAATATAACCTGGAGACAAATTTTTTTCTATGGTTAATGGCTCGCTAAAATAAAAACACTTTCCAAAGATCATAGCAAGAAAAGTCCAAGCACAGTGTGGATAAATTAAAGTAGAATCATCTCTTTGTAAAAAAGATAAATTTTTTTTCAAAATATCAGTTTTATATATAAATCCACTAAAAAAACCTGAGGTTATAACTGACAAAGGTAACTCTTTGGTTTCCAAAGTATTAGTGCTAAAAATTCCTATTCTTTTACCTTCTATTAACAAATGAGGTGGTCTTAAACAATCAACATCATTATCCTTCATGAAATTAAGCGCCTTGATGAGATTGAAACCTGAAATAAAATCCTCATCAGATATACAAAGGATGTATTTTTTATCTGTTTTTTCAATTAATTTTAGAGCATTTTTTCCAAATCCTTGGTTTTCTTCATTAAAATGTAAATGCAGATTGTGGTATTTTTTTTCTATAACTTTTAATTCCTCACGAGTACCATCAGTTGAGCCATTATCTGAAACTCGTATGTGAATATTTTTGTTAATATTTTTGATGTGGCATATTGCCTCTAAGAGTGCTTTTTTTCTGTTATAAGTTGGAATAATAACTTCAAAATTATTCAATATCCATTCATCTATACTTAGATTTAAATAGTTTTCTGCTAAATATAAATTATAATTTATATAAGCAAGACATTCATCATTACCATTAGACTTTGAAGTATAGATACGACTAAATGCTATGGAGAATAATTCTAACACATTTGGATTTTTAGAATTTTTAGTTAAATCTACTATATCTTTCAACAACTGATTGTCTGTGATTTTTAAAAGAATATCTTTACATTTTAAATACTCTTCTCTTTCAAACAAATCATAAAAAACTACTCTATAATCTTGCATTAAAGCCCCCATCCATCATCAACCACCAAAATTTGTCCGTTAATAAATTTGCTATTATCACTAAGCAAAAATACTAAAGCACCATTTAAATCTTGAGCATCAAGCATACCTTTACTAGTACAATACTCTCTATAACGCTCTAAAAAGCTTTCTGGTTGTTTATCTAAAATTCCACCAGGTGCTATGGCATTAACACGTATGCCAGAATTTGCAAAGTATTTTGCTAAATATCTAGTCATGTGATTTACACCTGCTTTAACGATGCTATACTCAATAGGACTAGTCATACTTGTACCATAATATGTATCAAATTTAGGAGCATACACACCCTGAATACTGCTAATTGAAACAATATTGCCAAATCCTTGGTTTTTAAAGTATATAGAAAACTGTTGTGAACAAAGCAAATATCCACCCATTTGCATATTCATATTTAAACAAAAATCTTCATATTCGACTTCATAAAATGACTTCTTTCCCCAATTTTTTGTCCTTGGGTATGCATTATTCACTAAAGCATCTATTCTGCTATATTTATCATTAAGATATATAATACACTTTTGGATACTATCTTTTGATGTAATATCAAGCAAGGTGCACTCTATGTTTACATTTTGATATTTATTCTCTAGTTGACTTTTTAAGTCATAAGCTAAATCCAAATTTATATCCGCTATAACAGCAATGCCTTGATTTTGAACCACCGCTTCCACAAATGAAGAGCCTATTAAACCAGAACCCCCTGTAATAACTACAATTTTATCTTTTAACATATCTTTATCCTAATATTTAAACAATTGTGATATATAGCAACTATCATTCGGTTTTATAATGATGTTTGGATATTGACCTAAAACAATACTATTTGAAGGAATATTCATATTAATAACAAATGAATTTGCCGCAAATATAACATTAGACCCTATTTTACAATCACCAATTACCTTTGCATTACTATACAAGATACATCCCCCCCCCTCATTTGTTTCAGTTCCATAGAATTTTCAAATTCTGGATAATATATCTTATTATTTTTCCTTACTCCACCTACAGTGCAATTTTGATAAACACAAAAATAATCAGGATATTTTGCTCTCCCTAA
Source organism: Campylobacter sp. IFREMER_LSEM_CL2101 (assembly GCF_025771825.1). NCBI lineage: Bacteria > Pseudomonadati > Campylobacterota > Epsilonproteobacteria > Campylobacterales > Campylobacteraceae > Campylobacter > Campylobacter sp. IFREMER_LSEM_CL2101. The sequence continues at coordinate 132,653 of NZ_JAKMQZ010000001.1, read as the reverse complement.
AACAGTTCCGACTGGATGCTCTAACATAAAAACACTAGGTAATTCAATTTCGTAATACATATCAACACTATGTAACATCTTATTTAGGGCATATATTTGCGATGCTAAAGTTAATTTGTTTTTTTTGAATACAATATTCGAAAGATAATATAAAAAAACAGTATATTTAGAAGTATGATGCACATCTTTTAAACTAAAATTTGCATTATAATATTTTGCCGATATATGACTAAAGCAAAAATTCACCTTTTCTAACGCTGAAAGCACATCACTCAAATCTAATTTTTCATCATTATCTATATAAAAAAATTCGAGTTGCTTGCAAATATATTTAAGCAATTTACTAGCCGTCATAACCAAAAATCCTTATTTATCATATTTCAACAAAAATTCTACAAATTTAAGGTCTAATTCGGTATCTATATCCACACTTCTTTCTTCTGGCATTACGTAAAGACCCGTATTATCAGTAAATAAAGTATTTGAATTTAATAAAATTTCTTTTTTCCAAATATAAATACTTGCATTCATATCATAACATTGAGGAGCATCTTGTCTTCTTAATATAGAGCTAGATAATTTTTTCGATAATACTACAGTATTTTTATTTCCATTTTGTTCTATTTCCACCATATTAAAATAAGGATTTTTTCTTGATGGTGAAGCGCTTATTAAAATATCATTTTCATCTTTTATAAATTGCTCATAAGCATTTATAATATCACTAACCTCTCTTAGAGGACTCGTAACATCAAGATCAACAACTATATCATATCGCTCTTGATAATAATCTTCACTTTTTTTTACAGCATCTTGGATAACTTGCAATTTACCAGCAGAATCTGAAGCCATATGAGGATCTCTTAAAAAAAATACCTCAGCGCCCCATTTTTTACCAATATCCGCTATTTCCTGAGAATCAGTGCTCAGCACCACATGTTTAAAAAGCCTTGATTTTAAAGCTTGTTCTATAGTATATGCAATTAAAGGTTTTCCAGCAATATCTCGTATATTTTTATTTTTAACCCCCTTACTACCACCCCTACATCCAATAATGCAGATATTATTTCTTTCTATATTCATATTTTTCATCCTCATAAGTGTTTTCATAGTATTTTTCGATTCTTGAATATTTGGCAAAATTTTATTTTTATCTTTTTTTAAGACATCTTCATGCATAGCTTTAAATAAATCATTTCTTTCTAAAGAAACAACTTCTTTTACAACCTCACCATTAATATTTATAACCTCTAAAGTATTTTTAACCAAGTTTAAAACAAAATTAGAAGTTTTTGTATATATAGTAATTTCTCTTTTGATTTTTTTACTAAAATAATTTACCAAAAAATTAATATTAATATTATTTTCTGTTTCTATAATAAAATTACCTATATCATCACTTGTTATTTCGAGTTCAGAAATTTTTTTATTTATTCCTACAATTTTTTTAAATTTACCAAATAACCATTCAGCATAATCAACCTCATGACTTAAATCAAACAATACACCTCCTCCTAACTCTTTAATAGCACTATAATTTTTTCTATAATCAATATCAGGTCTCCAATTTGGCAAATATGATTCACAAACAATTTGAACAAAATATGGTTTTTCTTTATCTATTGTATTTTTTAATTGCAAAATTAATGGATGATATCTTAAAACATAAGCTACATAAAATTCATTATAATTTTTACTGCTAAAATTAACACTCATATGGAATAACGGCTTTTCCACTAAAATCTTTTTATTTGACACCAACCTATCTAAAAGTATTATATTATCAAGATGTATCGAAGTTGGAGTTGCAATAACAAAATAATCATATGAATTTATATCTTTAACTACGTTTATAGATTCATAAGTTGTGTATTCGAGATTATTTTTTGAACTTATAATATGAATTTCGTAATTAAAAAAAGTTCTCAAAACAAATGCATGCCTTTGCCCAATAGAACCATAGCCCACAATCAAGACTTTCATTATTATATACCTAAATAAGATATATCGCTATTTGCTTTTTGATACTCTTCATGTCTTCCTATATCTATCCAATAATCTTCTATAAGATAAGCATACTTATTGTTTTCTTGAATATTTTCAAATAATGTAGGCATATCAAAAAAATCATTTTTAGGTATATAAGATAGAATTTTTGGATCCAATATATAAATTCCTGAATTTATCAAAAATGTTTGTTCCGGTTTTTCTTCAATTTTAAGTATTTGATTTTTAATATTACTTACTATCACCCCATAAGGAATTTGATAAAAATGCTTTCTAACGCCCATAGTTGCCAAAGATTTATTTGCTATATGAAACTCAAGCATTGCATTACAATCAACCTCTGTAAGTATATCTCCATTAGTTACAAAGAAAGGCTCTTTTCCTATATCTTCAATCAAGCTTAATGCGCCAGCAGTTCCCATGCGTTTGTCTTCTCGAACATAGCTAATACTGACTCCAAAATCTTTACCATCTTTGAAATAATTTTGAATAACCTCTGCTTTATAATTTACACATAAAATAAAATTAGTAAAACCTTGTTTTTTAAATTTCTTAATAATAATTTCCAATATCGGCTTATCACCAACTTTTAACATAGGTTTTGGAATATTTTCTGTCAATGGTCTGAGTCTAGTTCCCAAACCCCCTGCCATAACAACTATTTTATTGGTTTTATTTATAATTTTATCTTCTAAAACATTTTCGACTCTGATGATATAACCATTATCATCTACGATGGGAATTTGATAAATATTATATTTAACAGATAATTGCATTATTTTCTCTTTATCATCATTACAATGAACAGTAATTGGATTATAATTTACAATTTTCTCAATTTTATCTTCGAGTGTCATATTATTCAACAAAGCTTTTCTAATATCTGGGTCTGTTATGATACCCCATTTATCTTTATCTCCGATAACAAGCAATCTCATAGAAGTATGATTACTTAAAAGCTCTAATGCTTCTTTAATAGTAATACTTTTAGAAATATATCTCATTTCTATCCCTTTAACTCTTCGGTTATAAATTGCTGAATTGCCTTTTGTGTATTAATTTTTGTTTCTTCAAAAGACAGAGATAGAGTTCCCTTTTTTAAATGTTCATAGAACTCATTGCAATCATTGATAAAAATTAAATTTCCCTCATCAATTTCCATCTGATAGTGTTTACTTGTAACCTTATTAAAAACAAAACTTGCAACATTATCTTTCCATTGTACAAATTCCTTTGAAGCAGCAGAACCAGAGCTTATTGCACAATCGCAAACATTAAATAATTCCCCTATAACACAGTTATCAAAATCATCACCAATTAATAAATTGTTATGTGGAATAAAAAAATCATTAATAGAAAATTTCTTTACTGGATTTGGATGATGTCTTAAGATAAACAATACATCTTCATTTGAATTAGCAACTATGTCTTTAAATATATCAGGAAGATCCATTGCTAGCAAAAATACAACAATTTTATTATATTTTTTAAACATGTTGTTATATTTATTTTTAATAAAACCAGAAATAAATCTTTTTTGTATGTACAAATAAGGATTACCTAATAAAACGGCTTTGTGCTTTAAGCCCGTAAACTCCTTTTCAATATGCCGACAATCTTTCTCGCTTCTCATAAAAAAATAATTAGGCAGGCTCTCATAGCCCTCTCTTGGCATAATTTTATACCATCCGTTATAAGTTGGGTTTACTCCGCCAATCAATTCACCATCTTGTATATCAGCTGTTTTAATACCAAGTTCTTGAGCCGCAACAAACAAAGGAGCGTTCCACTGCAAATGATGACAAACAACCAATTTTGGCTTCAATTTTAATAATAACTCTTTATACCAATCCTTGATAAAAAATTCCCAATCAAAAAATATTTTTAAAGAGTCTTTTGTGAATTTTAATCCAGTAGTTTTTTTTAGAACATCTAAAAAATCCCAGCTAAATGGTAATTCTTCCGCATAACCTCTTTTGAAAATATAAGGATATATTAAAGGTATATAAGGATGATGAAAATCATCTGGCGTTAAATCTATATCTGAAGACTTAACAATTCCTATCTTTTTTACAGTTACAGTCTTTGAAAACTCTTCAACAAAAGGATCTGTAAGTCTTTGGTAAATTTTACCACCTACTGTTAAGTTTTCACCACTTGAAATATGTGTAAAGAAAAGAATATCAACTTTATTCTCTTGCAGTTCTTCAATCTCAACAGCATTTAATCTCTTTTTTATTGCCTGACGTATTCTATAAGGAATTTTACTTTCCCCTCCGCCTTGCAAAATATATGGAGAATCTACATCGATTCCTTTATTACTAAGCATAGTCATTCTAATCCACAAATAATTTCTCAAAAAAGGATAGATGTAAGTATTTTGAATTTTTAAACAATTCACAGGATACATTTTTTCAAAATTATATATACGTTGCCATAATATGTGTAAAGATACCAACTGATTTTTTTGCGAAGTATTAATGTCAAACTTCGAATTTAAAAATTTTACAATCCATCTAGCTCTTTTCTTTAAGAAACCTTTTAATTTAAAATTAATAATCTTTTCTAACATTATGAAACTCTTTCTTTTAAAAGCATAAATGCTTCAGCATACACTGGTTTATCTTTTCCACCCAAAGAACAACCTCGGTATAATGCTAAGGCTTTTAAATTTTCAATGCTTCTTGGAAAAGGCAATGGTTTTAACTCACTTTTGTATATTTTTATGATATCACATTTTTTATTAATAAATTCTGTAATATCAACAAAAACATTTGGAACAAAACTTTGACTTGAAAAAACAGGTGCAAATTCCGTCTCGCTAACTGTTTCCATCATTAATACTTTTTCTATACTAGGATATCGAAAAGACTTAGTACAAGAGTAAGCTGCTTCAAAAATTATACGATGATCGCTATGCACATCGTAAGCAAATGGTAAATAAATAATATGAGGTTGAATATTTGTAAAAATCTCAGAAATTTTTTTTACCAAATAATTTTTAGAGTACTCATCGATTTTTGTTGTTTTTAAACCTAATCGATAGCAACTATCAAAATCATACATTTTACAAACCTGCATGATTTCTTCTTCTCTTTTTAGCACCTGCTCTCTTGTGTAACCTTCACTTTCATATATATCTGTACAAAAGACACAATGTACTCTATCGCCATGTAGCTTGTGCTTTAACAATGTTCCTCCCACTCCCAAAGTTTCATCATCTGGATGAACTGCAATAACAACAACATCTCTAGCATAAGTTGCTTTTAACATACCATTTCCTATCATGTAAATCAATACTGTTGATAAAATCATAAATTTTATCAACAGAAGTCTCATCTCCATAAGGATTGACCAAATCTTTTATTGTGCCTCTATACTTATCATCATAACATGATTTTTTTATAGCATTTACAATATCATCTCGGTTGTAATCTACAAAAATCACATTTCCTGCATTTAGTCTTCCTTTCTGTCTATTGCCTATATTTACAACAGGTAATTTATAGTAAGGAGCCTCTAAAATACCCATACTTGAATTTCCTACCAAACATAGTGCGTTACGAATTATATTTACGAAAATATCGCGTGGAATAGTTTTATAAAATCGAATACATGAATATTTTCCTTCTAACTCCCCAATTGCTCTAAGAATTTCAACACTCCCAGGATCTGAATTAGGATAAATACCAATTATATATAAATCATTATCCTCTGCAAACTTAGCAGCAGTTTCTAGTGCAAAATACATTTGCTTATACGAGTCATGCATTTCAGAGCTTAATGGGTGTTTTAAAAACACAAAATACCCTTTATTCTGTATATCTAATTTTAAATATTCAGACAACACATCTTTATCTTTTAATGGAATACTAGCAATATTAGCATATGAAGTACTTCCACTATTTAGTATTCTCCATTTATCTTCACTAATATTTAACAAATTATTTGCATATTGCTCTGTAGTTACACAGTGAATATGAGCCAACTTTGAACAAGCAAGCCTTATAGGATCATCTGCATTTCCATAAACAGGATCGCCTCCTCCATAGTGTATAGTCAACACATTCATATAATTTCCCACAATACATGTTGCTATACTTTCCTCTCTATCGCCCACAACAAGTAAAAAATCAGGCTTTACCCTTTCAACCGTCTGAGATAAGCTAGATATAAGAAATCCAACTCCTTTACTTCTTTGCACAATTCGATCTGTATTCAACAAGCAATCAATTTTATCGGCTATTTCAAAACCATCATTCTCGATTATTTTATAAGTTTCTCCATGAAGACTACTTAAATGTGCACCACATATAACCACTAAAACATCAAATTCCGCATTTTGAAATTTTTTAAGAATAGGGTGTAAATAATCATACTCACTTCTTATACCAGTTACTGCTAGAATTTTTTTCTTTACCAACATTTCACCAAAACCTCTCTTAAATTTGTTACAGCAAATTCCACGTTTGCAATATTTTTACTATCATTCTTATTCACCCAAATAGCTTTTATCCCGACTCTTTCCGCTCCAACTATATCTGTCAATAAATTATCTCCAATAAAAATAACATTTTCTATGTCTTCATTTAAACTATCCAAAACCATTTTAAAAGATTTCTCATGAGGTTTCTCATAATCTTTTCCAAGACTTCTAGCATAAAATATCCTAGGTTTGTACTTTTTTAGTTCTTTTATGCATTTTATTTTATTTTCTTGAACATTTACTACACCATTTGTTAAAATAGCTATTTTTACCCTCTGACGCTTCAAAAAAACCAACAATTCCCTAGCATCTTCATAAAGTGGCATATTAAATGATATATTCTGATATAACGCGAAGAGCTCCTCTTGTTTTTGTTTTGAATAAAAATTTATATTATGCAACCAAAACGAAAAAATATCATTTGATTTTTCTCTTAAATTTTCATTATCAATAAAATCATTCTTATTAAAGTCTAAATCATATTTTTTACTAAAAATATGCAAAACTTCTGCTATATACATATTTTCGTTATACAAAGTATTATCTAAATCGAAAATAACAGCTCTGATATTTTTATTTAAAAAAAACATCTAAATAGGCTCTAGTCATTTTTAAATCGAAATCAACCACTTTAGGGATAATTCTTTTATTTTCAACAAAATGCTCAACAATTAACTTTATCCAATTTTCACTAGCATGAAATGCCAATGAGCTACCACCACCTAGTCTTGGATTTACTTCTATAAAATAAATTTCACCTTTTTCTGTTTCAAATACCTGAAAATTTATAGGTCCAATAAAATATATCTCTTTGGCAATTTTTTTAATAAAACTTTCAATCACACGATGATAAGCAACTGAACTTTTAATCGATTTACCCTCTCTAACATCAATCCTTTTTCTTGGTATAATATAAATTGGGTCGCCATTTTGATCAAAAAAACAATCCACTGTATATTCTTGTCCAACAATTTTTTCCTGAGTAATACAACTCCATTCATTATTGACTTGGTAATTCCTAGAATGAAATTCTATACCTGCTCCACCTCTTCCATTTCTAGGTTTAATTACTCCTAAATTTTTATAAATCTCAGTTTTTGGAGTCGGAATAGATATTTTTTTAAAAAATAAATATGTCTCCCATTTATCAGTAAAAATCTCAATAGTTTCTTTTGGAGAAACAATAACATTAATACCCATATTTTTAAATTCTTCCTTAAGACAACTCCACCCCAATAAACTATCGTCCAAAGTTGGAATAACTATGTCGATTTTAGACTGTACTAACAATTTTTTTGTTTTTTTCCATAATTTAGCATCTTTAGTAGACGGCATTGTAATAAATTCATCTGCGATATTATACGCTGCATTAAACGAATCAATATCGCTTGCACACGCTATACAACCAATTTCTTTTATAGCATTTATAATATATAAACTTGTCAAACTTCCACTTGCTTCTGTTAAAATTCTGTATTTCTTTTCCATCATAATACAATCAACTCATCTATATCAAAATTTTTTTCTGCAACTTTACCAATAATATTATCCCACTCCATCGGTGAAATTCCATTACCAGGTCTTTTAACACCTAAATTTTTTTCTGTGAAGAAATCACCTTTTTTTATAGGACTTGCCGCAACCAACGATTTTCTTCCTATGTTGATATTTTTAGTTTCACTTTCACTTGGCTTTTTAATGCCATTGCCTAAAGCCTGTTCCAATTCTCTTATAGATTGAACCATAGTTTTCAATTCATCAGGATTTAAAGAAGCCAAATGATCAGGTCCTTGCATATTTTTATCAAGCGTAAAATGCTTCTCTATTACACAAGCTCCCATTGCTACTGCTGCTATAGGTATAGTCACACCTAGAGTATGATCTGAATATCCCACGGGCAATTTAAACGCCTCCTTAATAGTTTGCATAGCCTTAAGATTCACATCTTTAAAAGGCGTAGGATACTCGCTGTTACAATGTAAAATAGTGATTTTATTTCTTTGAGTACCATTATCTATCAAAACATCCAAAGCCATTTCAATTTCACCTAAACTTGTCATTCCAGTTGATAATATTATATTTTTATTCAATTTCGCAATTTTTTTTAAGTAAGGTAAATTGGTTATTTCACCACTTGGTATTTTAAAAATTTCAACACCAAGCTCAACGAGCAAATCAATACTTTTTAAATCAAAAGCAGTAGAAAGAAATTTAATATTACATTTTTTACAATGTTCTATCAAAACTTCATGATCTTGCTTAGAAAGCTCCAATTTTTTAATCATGTCAAACTGACTTTCTTCGTGAGAAGTTGTTTTAAGTTGATATTCTGCCTTTTGTGCATTTTTACTTATACAAAGCTCTGTTTTAAAAGTTTGAAATTTAACATAATCAGCCCCAGCTTCACTAGCTACTTCTATAAGTTTCTTCGCTAAATTCATATCCCCATTATGATTAACACCCGCTTCAGCTATAATTAATGTTTTTATCATTATTTTTCCTTAATATTGAAAATTAATTTTTTTTCTAGTTCTAAAACATTTTTGTTTCGCTCAGCAATTCTTTTAGCAGGTGCTCCAAAATATATTCCATAGGGTTTTGTTTTACGCATTACCAAACTTAAAGCTCCTACACTCACACCTTCTGCTAGCCCTCCACTATTTGGAAGTACAACACTATTTGAACCTATTAAACAATGTTTCTCTATAATAATTTTCCGACTCAATACATTTTTATATTCATTTGGTACCATAGGATTACTCATAAACATTCCGGTATAATCATCTGTTACACTAAAAATTTTACAACCACTTGAAATTCCTACAAAATTTTCCACTGTAATTCCATCAATACCACCTGTTAAAATTGATCCCGCTCCAATGTGTACATAAGATTTAATATTAATCGGCCCTATCAGAATAACAAAATCATCTATTCTTACATTATCTAAAATTTCAATACAAGCTATATTGTATAAACTAGTTTTTTTACTAATTAATACATTTTCTCCTATTTTTTTGAAACCTAATTCGAGCAATTCCTGTCTTGTATAAAAACCAATTTGATTCATTTTATCCTCTTATTTTCTTAAACCTCTCACTAATTTCTAATCTTTGAACGATTTCCACTTTAGTTGGTATTTTATAATTAGCTAGTTTATCTTTACAAAACATTCTTATCTTTTTTTTAGCTTCTAATGTGCTAAAATTTTCATTTTGTTCTAACACAATCTTTACACAAACACTTTGGCCTGTTAGAGGGTTATTTTGTCCATAGACTAAACAATCTTGTATAAATGGTATTTGCATTAATATACCTTCTACTTCTTGGGGTAATACTTTTTCTCCACCAACATTAATAACTTCTTTATTTCTTCCGATAATTTTAATATATTCTTCGCCATTTTCATTGATCACTTCAACTAAATCCCCAGTAGCAAAGTATCCATCATCTGTAAAAACAGAGTTATCGGCATTTAAATAACCCAAACTTTGCATATTGCTTTTTAAAAATAACTCATTATTGATAATTTTATATGCTATGTTTTCTAATTTAAAATAGTTTCCAAAACTTTTTGTTTGAGCAATACCTACTTCACTTGTGCCAAAGGTTTGATGAAATTTAACTTTTGGAAAACTTTGTTTTAATTTTGCAAGTAAAGTTTCTGACATTCTTTCTGTGCCATAACTAATAACTTTTAAAGAGTTTAAATTATATTTTTCAACTACATTTGCTACCAACATTAAACTAAGTAAAGAAGGTGAAGCAGGCAAAAGTGAAATTTGATATTTTTCTATGGTTTGAGCTAGAGCTTCAATATTTTTTCTTTCCTTTATAGCAATTGCGCAAGCATTCATACTAAGACAGTTAAACAAAGTATTCAAACCACCTATATGGTCAAACATTAAAAATAATAAAATATTAAGTTTTTTTGGTTTTTTATTAAGATAAGTATTTAAAATCTTATCAAGATCATGTACCATAGCTTTAGGTTTACCTGTGCTACCACTTGAAAATAAAATCAAACCAGGTTTATTATTATCTATGAGTTTTTGGATTAGATCATGATTGTTATAATGTTTTTCCTGTAGCTTATATTGATTATTTTTAAATAAAATATCGCAATTAACTTCGGTAAGTTTGTTATTAATCTCACTTTCATTAATAAATGGAATAATTATCTTATTAAGCTCAATACATGCTAAAAATAAACTTATACTTTCAAAATCATAATCACCTACAATACCTACAATGTCTATATTTTTAAGATCTGCTAATAAGCTGATTTTATTAATCACATTATTACATAAATCGTTGTAAGTATATTTTTGTTCTTCATAGATTAAAGCATGTTGCTCTTGATTTTTACTAAAAACTTTATTTAAAAAGACATTTTTAAACTTATCCATTTACTCCACCTAAGTATATTACTTGTCCTGTTATAAAATCACTTTTTTCATTAATAAAAAAATCAACCACATTAACAACATCTTGAAAATTACCAAATCTTTTTATAGCTTGCTTATTAAGCAAATCTTGTATTTTATCTTTTGGGACATTTTTAATTAAATCAGTAGGAACTGGAGTAGGTCCTATGGCATTACAAGTAATACCAAATGAACTTAATTCTTTAGCACAAACTTGAGTTAAATTACAAATAGCTGCTTTTGATGCAGCATATATAGCTTCCCCTTCTAACCTTAAAGCAACCGCAACAGTAGAAAAATTTACAATCCTATAAGGCATAGCAACTTGTTCTTTTTTATAAGTTTGGCTCATAATCTTTGAAACTTCTCTTATAAACAAAAAACTACCATAGATATTAGTTTTAAAAATATTATCTAAACTTTTAAATGGAGTTGTTAATATATGATTCATAGCTGCTACACCAGCATTATTAATTAAAATATCAATTTTTCCAAATTCTTTTTTTACGCTTCTTACCATAGAAACTACAGCTTTTTCATCGCAAACATCTAATTCAAAATGTCTGTAGTTTTTATGATCTATACTTGCTTTACCTCTTGAACAACCACAAACTATATGATTTTTTGCTAAATAATATTCACTCAGTTCTTTACCTATGCCTTTTCTAGTTCCTGTGATAATGATGATTTTTTGCATTATTCTTGCTCTTGGAGTTTTTTAACTATATAATCAGTCAAGCTTTCAACATCTTTAAATGGAGAATTTCTAGCACTCATCATTTTTTCATTAGCTAAAATAATTTCTTTATTAAATTCCTCACTTAAAAGCTCTTCTAAATCAGAAACTAAACTGACTAAAGCTAGAGAATCTAAATTTCCATTTATACCATAAATTTTTGTTTTTAAATTAGGGTTTTTAAAATCATCATTTTCTAACTCGTCGGCTAAATTTTTCAACGAATAAAAAATTATATTTTGAATTTTTTCTTGCATAATTTAATCCTTAATTATTGATTTACACTACTTGGAATATTAACTATTCTTTCACTTAAAAATTTAGCATTAGTCAAGTCACCACATTGACAATCTTTATAAATTTTTAATTCATTGCTTAAAACCCATATAGGTCTTGTCATTATACCATTTTTATTACTATATTCTAAAAATAAATCTTTATCTTTGGTATTTTCAAACATAATAGCATTAAGCCAAAAATTAGGCTTGGTTCCTGATCTTGCTTTGATAAATTTTATAGGAAAATCATTTTGTTCAAAAAAATTTTCATATGATTTTGAAAGTTCCATTTTTATAGATAAAAATTTCTCCAATTGTTCTATTTGAGCTACAGCTAAAGCTGCATTAATATTAGGTAATCTATAATTATAAGCTATAGAATCATGTTTATACTTATAGATGTGAGGAAGTTTAGCTGTCGTACTTAAATGCTTAAGCTTTTTAGCTAAATTTTCATCATTAGTTAAAATTGCGCCACCACCACCACATGTAATAGTCTTATTTCCATTAAAACTTAAAATTCCACAAACTCCAAAATTGCCTGTGTGAATAAAATCATTGTTATATAAAACATAACTTCCTAAACTCTCAGCAGCATCTTCTATCAAATGAATATTCCATTTTTGACAAAGCTCTTTTATTTCTAGTATTCTTACAGGATGTCCAAAAGTATGCATAGGAACACAGGCTTTTATAACTTTTTTAGTTTTTTTATTAATAGTATAACCATCTTTCATCTGTGCATTTGTATTAAGAAAATTTTCTAGAGCAAATGGTGACATCCCCATACTATCTATATCAACATCAATATAAACTGGTTTTGCCCCAGTATAAGCAATAGCATTGCTTGTAGCTATGAAAGATAAGGGCTGTGTAATAACTTCACAATTTTCATCAACATCTAAAGCATGCAAACTGAGATGTAAAGCACTGGTGCCATTAGTAGTCGCCACAGCATATTTGGCACCACAAAAATTTGCGATATCAAGTTCAAATCTATCTACAAATTTTCCCACACTAGACACAAAACCACTATCTATACATTCATTTAGATATTTTTTTTCATTACCTTGGAATTTTGGCTCATGCAATGGTATGTAATCATTTGTTTTATATATTATTTTTATAAAATTTAAAATACTATCATAATACATATCAAACCTTGATTATATGTTATAAATATCACTTTTGTATTTTTTTAAATTTAAAGGATTACTAAACCACTCTATAGTTTGAACTAAGCCTTTTTCTATATCATATTGTGGTGAAAAGCTAGTAAGGCTTTTAATCTTGCTATTGTCACACCATAGTCTAAATACTTCACTATTTTCAGGCCTGATACGTTCATTTTCTGTGATAAATTCTACATTTGATCTCATAAGTTTTTTAATGAGTTCTAAAGTATCTTTTATGCTTATTTCATAATTTGATCCTATATTTACCACTTCACCTATAGCCTTTTGACATTTAGCTAACTCTAAAAACCCTAAACAAGTATCTTTTACATAATTAAAATCTCTAGTAGGACTTACATCTCCAAGCTTTATCTGTTTAACTCCATTTGCAATTTGAGTGATGATAGTTGGGATCACCGCCCTTGCGCTTTGCCTTGGACCATAGGTATTAAAAGGTCTTGCTATGGTCAGTGGGAGATTGAAAGCATTATAAAAACTCATCGCCATAGCATCAGCACCTATTTTACTTGCCGAATATGGACTTTGTGCTTGCAAAGGATGTTTTTCATCAATAGGTACATACAAAGCCGTACCATAAACCTCACTTGTACTTGTGTGAATAATACGCTTTACATTATTTTCTAATGCACTTTGGCAGATATTTAAAGTACCCTTTATATTAACATCTACATAACTATCTGGAGCAACATAAGAAAAAGGTATGGCTATTAAGGCTGCCAAATGAAAAATAATTTCTACGTCTTTAGTGATGTTTTTGCAAAAATGTGGATCTCTAATATCTCCACAAACTACTTCAATATCTTTTAAACACTCTATATCTTCAAGCCAACCCCAATAATTAAAAGAATTATACTGACTTAAAGCTTTAATTTTATAACCATAAAACAAAGAATCCTTGTCTTTACTTTGTGTATAAAGCATTTCAACTAAATGTGAACCTATAAAACCATCTGCACCTGTGACTAGTATATTTTTCATTATCTATTACCTTAAAATAATTTTTTAATCTACTGTATAATTAGCTATTTTATAATAAAATTTAAGCATATCAATTTGCTCATTTAATGTACATAAATCATCTGTTAAATTATGTAAAAAATTCTTTAATTGCAAATAAAGTCCTGGTTTATATTCTGTATCCAAAGCATAATCAATATTATTATAAAAATCTATAGATATTTCACCTTTATTTTGTATAAGAAGTTTTTCCAATGGTTTAAAAACTAATCTATAATTATCTGTTAATATTTCAACAACCCACCTTCCAGGACTCTTCCAATTAGATTGATAGGCAAACAAAGCATTATTTTCACTAACTCCACATCCACAAAAAGAAGAAGCTGAAGGATGCCAATCTAAAGCACAATTTGTATAAGAGGTTAATTTTTTAGGCTTACCACCAAGAAAAAAAGCTAAATCAACAACATGTGTAGAATTACACAAAAACCATTTATTTTTTACCAATGAAGACTTATCTAATTTTTCGATCACATGACTCCACTCAGTAAAATCAAAATTAAAGGATTTTACACCCCCATCTTTTAAAATCAATTCTTTTGCCTTCAAAACAGACGCATAAAATCTTCTATTGTATGCTACATAAATATTAGAATTTATCTTTTTAGCCTCATCATTTAAAAGCAAAAATTCACTATACCTTAAAGATCCTGGCTTTTCTAATAAAATATTTTTTATTCCATACTTAAGAAGTAAAAGACAATTTTCAAATAATGATTCAACATTTGTCGCAACAATTACATGAGAAGGTTTTTTACCATTTTGCATAAGAATAAACTCTTGCAATCCTCCAACAAAAACCTCTTTGTTAGTTTTCATTTTACATACATTTGCACTACTTTCTCCTCTTCCAATGCATAAAAAATCAACATTAAGAGCCTGCAAAACTTTAATATAATCTTGAGCCATTTGACCACAACCAACAAGCCATACCATTTCAATATCCTTTAAATTTTTTAAGTAATTGGACAGTAATCATATTTATTTTTACCAAAACTATTAATATGTGCAATCAAAGGAAGTATAAATTTCAAATGTAATTCCATAGCATCTTTATATTCAGGAAGTTGGCAAGAATCATTCAATATATCTTCAAGTAAGATTGCACTTAGCTCGCTTTGAAAATAACAAATTTTTTCTTCAAAACATTCAAATCTATCCCAATTATTATTTTCTCCTTGAATATAATAAAGACCTTTATTTTCATCAACAATAATACGCATATCATCTAAGCAAATATCAATAAGAAGAGGAGAACAATTTTCCATCGAAGTTAAAGAAAATAAAGCCCTATTGGTTCTTCCTGTAATAATACCATTTATCTCTAAAAATCCTTTTCTTTTAGAAGAATATAATGCCTTATTTACATTTGATAAATCTATAGAATCTATCTTACTCTGCGATAAAAATTCTATACAATCCAAAAAATGTAAAGCATTACAAGCCATACCCCAACTACCACCAGAAATAGAAAAAGAAAGATATTTACTATCTTTTAAATTATCTTGAATTCTTCTATAAAAAGGAAACATTCTTCTAGTGTGATTTACCCAACATTGTATATTATTTTCATTAATAAGTTTTAATGCTTTGTAATATTCTTCTTCTTTTTGGAATAAAACTTTTTCCAAAATAATTTTTTTAATTCGCTTTTTACTGACCAACTCTTCAAAAATTTTATATCTTACATCGGAAGAAGTTGCTATCACAGCAAAACTAATATCTTCATACACCTCATCAATAGAATCTATAAAAAAATATTTCTTACCTTTCTTATTGATATCATCACAAAGTGTATTGTTTAAATTAACTCTTGAGAATTCATTGGGTTCTAGTACTTGGACTATAATTTCACGATTTGAATTGAAAAAACCTTGCATATACCTAGATCCTAATTGTCCGCAACCTATTAAAAGTATTTTTATCATAAGCAATTCCTTAACATTTTTGTTTGATTATAAATCAAAAAATTAATATTATAAGAAATCAAATTTTTCCTATCGCATAAAGTTGTATGATACCCACTATTTTTTCATCTTGAGTGACAACTATTTCTTTGATTTTATGTTTTAGCATAAGCTCTTCTGCCTCACTTGCCATAGCACTTGCTTCTATGGTTTTTGGACTCTCGCTCATGATTTCTTTAGCTTTAAAATCAAATCTTGGCTTGTCATTTGCTCTTAATGCTCTTCTTAAATCCCCATCCGTGATGATCCCAACTAGCTTTTCATTCTCAAGCACTATACAAAGTCCTAACTTACCACTAGTCATCACATCAACTAGCTCATTAAATTCACTCTCAGGACTTACTATAGGTAGATTATTTGATACCATCAAATCACCTACTCTAGTTAAAAGCTTTCTACCCAAGCTTCCCCCTGGATGAAATAAAGCAAAATCACCAGGTCTAAAATTCCTTGCCCTCATTAAAGCTACTGCTATAGCATCACCCATGGCTAAAGTAGCCGTGGTAGAAGAAGTTGGAGCTAATTGAAGTGGACAAGCTTCTTTTTTTACTGCTATATTTATAAAAATATCTGCTTGTTTAGCTAGGGTAGAGTTTTGATTGCCCGCCATAACAATTAAAGGAATTTTTCTTTTTTTAATCACTGGTATAAGTTTTAAAACCTCTTCAGTTTCTCCTGAATTTGAAATAGCCAAAAGCACATCCTCGCTTGTAAGCATACCAAGATCTCCATGCAAAGCTTCACCTGGGTGCATAAAAAAACTTGGAGTACCTGTGCTAGCCAAGGTTGCAGCTATCTTAGCTCCTATATGGCCTGACTTACCCATGCCACTTACTACACATCTGCCTTTGATAGATAAAATCAGCTCAATGGCTTTATTAAAACCTTCATCTAAATTATCACATAAATCTAAAATCGTTTTTGATTCTATCTCAAAAACTTCTTTGGCTATTTTAATCGCATCTATCTGGCTCATCTAAATTCCTATATATTTAACACTACATTAGTTGCAATAGCTATTTGGTATAAAATTTGTGTTAGCATGCTAAAGATTTGTAAATTTTGACTATCTACTTTTGGTAAAACTAAAATAGAATCTCCCGCTTTGATATCCGCTGAGCTTCTACCACTATATTTAGTTGCTTTACCATTAGCATTGATTACTAAAACTCTTGATATATCAGCTCTATCGCTAAAACCACCTGCTAGATTGATATAATATCTTAATTTTTCTTTATCCATATATACAAATGCACCTGGTATAGAAACTTCACCTTGAACTAAAACAAGATTATTTTTACTAGGTACATTTACTACATCACCTTCTTCTAATACTATAGAATTATACGCTTTGACATTGTCTATAACGATTTGTCCTTTTGGTTGAGCTTGCTTTGCACGCGCAATAAATTCTAAAATCGTCTTAGCTTGAGTAGCTCTAATACTAGCTTGTTCAGCATTTACCGAAGAGCTTGTTAGAGCTAGCGTTTCAAGCTCTTTAAGTTGAGCCTCAATAAGCTGTTTTTGAGTAGTCGCTACGCTTTTTCTAAAAACTTGCAAGGCATTAATGTTTGATTGATCATTAATTGTAATCATTTTAGCAAGTTCAGCTAAAGTTGTGCCTTTTTTTATCACCACTGAGTGCAAACCACTATGCTCACCTTCTATGCTAATGCTAATATTTTGCGCAGTATAATCAGGTCTAAATTCTATCTCATCACCATTGTATAACTTCACACCTAAAAACTGCTTTTTGCTGTAAGCATCTACGTGTAATTTATGATCATCTCTATAGCTTTTTACCACTGCATTAGTTACTATAGGCTTAGCTCCTGCAACTTTAGCTATATCTTCTAAATTTAAAATATCATTACTTAACTCAAATCTAAAAGGTTTTTGCACATCTCCTTCTACAAAAACATACTTTTGCACACTACCCACTAAGATCACATCGCCCATTCTAAAAGGAAAAAGATCAAGTTGACCTTTAAGTAAAAAGTCATATAAATCTATCTTTTTAATGACTTTATTATCTCTTAAAATTTGAATATCTCTAAAACTACCATATTCTAAATTAATACCGCTTGCTTTGTCTAAATACTGTATAATAGAATCTGAACTTAATCCTTGATAAAGACCAGGTTGATTTACATTTCCTGTAACAAATACCGATACATTTTGATAAATATCCATGTCCGCATATACATAGACATTGCTTTTATAGATTTTATTAATAGCTTTTGTAATAACTTGCACCAAAGCACTATTTTTCACACCCAAAAGATTAATAGCACCTACTTTTGGTATGAAAATATTTCCTTGAGAATCTACTGTTAAAGTTTGTATAAACTCTACCGCACCCCAAATTTTTACATTAATCCTATCGCCTACTGCTAGTTTATAATCAGGATTGTAAACATGCTGGGTAAATTTAGTGAAATTACCATTAAACAAATGCGCACCAAAAACTTTAGTTATCGGAGCTTGAGTTTGATTAAAATCACTTTGGTTGTTATCATAATTTATAATTTGTGGCTCTAAAGATGGAGTTAATGGCTGATTTTGAATTTTCGCAATTTGAGAAACATCTACCGCAGAAAATAAAAACAAAGGTAAAAGTAAAAATAAAAATATCTTTTTCATTAGTATCTATGCTCCTCTATAATCATTTTAATAAATTTAACAATTCCATAAATCAAAGATAAAATCATAAAAGCCGTGAGTATATTATACAAAGCTTCTGGGTATTTAGCACTTTGAGGTAAACTTGGGCTTTGCACTATAACCACTTGTTTTATCTTTCTTAAAGCTTCTATCCTAGCACTCTCATAAGCTTTTAATGCAGCTGTATAAGCGCTTTCTGCAAAACCTGCTTCTATAGTTAGATCTTGAAATTTAGCTGCAAGATCATTAAGTTTTTGAGAAGATTTTGGAGATGAAACTTTAGATTTTTCTTTTTGAAGTTGTTTTTTTAAAGCTGTGATTTCACTTTTTATGGTAACAATTTGCGGTGCATTATCATTTATATAACTTTGCATCATCAAAAGTTCAGCTTCTTTGGCTGCTATTTTTGATTCAAGTTCAGCTATGAGTTTTAGCGTACCTTCTGCTTGTTTGAGTGGATCAAATACCCCATATTTATTTTGAAAAGCTAAAAGCTCATCTTTAGCCTTTTGATATCTTTTTTTAAACTGCAAAAGCTCTTCTTCAGCAAATTGCATTTGATCTCTTGCTGCTTTGTGTGAAATTTCATTGATAAATTTTTCACTTTCTTTAACTATAGTTGAAGCTATTAAATGTGCACTTTGTGGGTCAAAACCTTCTACTTCTACACGTAAAAGCCCATTGGCTGAATTTTCTTGAATAATCTTAACACGGTTTTGATAATATTTTAAAAAATCCTCTTGGTCAGCTGATGAAGAAATACTATAAAAAAAATCAAGTTTTTGTTTTTGATATAACTCGCGAATTTGGATTTTTTCTTCTAAGATATTTAGCATATCTAAAGAATGGATGTAAGATTTTAAGAAAGTTATATCCTCGTTTGAAAAAGAATTATTAGTCAAAAGTGCAGCAATGCCTGTGATAGCTCCGCTATCTCCTGTGGTTGATTTCACACTTAAAACACTTTCACTCACATAGCGATTTGCTGCTATAAAAACATAATAAAATATAACAAATGCTGTTAAAATCAATACTATTTTAAAAGAATTAAGTATCTTTAAATTTTTAAACTTTTTTAATAAATCATTTTGCATTTATTTTTCCTTGATACACCGCTATACCCTCATCTACATCATCATATATAGTAGCTTGTCCATCTTGCATGAATATAATTTTATCACACCATTGTTTAATTTCAGCTACATTATGTGAAACCATGATAACTTTTGACCTACTTAATTTTTCTTTATAGATTCTAGAGCTTTTTTCTCTAAATTTAGGATCTCCCACGGCACCTGCTTCATCAATCAAATAATAATCAAAATCAAATGCCATACTTAAGCCAAAAGATATCCTAGCACTCATACCTGCTGAGTAAGTATTCATAGGCTCATCAAAAAATTTACCCAGTTCAGCAAAATCTTCAACAAATTTAATCTTTTCTTCTAAAGCCTTTCCTTTATAACCATATACTCTGGCCACAAAACGTGCATTGTCCCTTGCTGAAAGTCTGTGTTGAAACGCACCTGCTAAGCCTAGAGGCCAAGATAATTTTTTATTAGTGACAATCTTACCTCTATCAGGAAGCAATGAGCCGCTTAAAAGCTTCATTAAAGTAGATTTTCCAGCACCATTGCGTCCCATTAAACCTATACTACAATTTTCAGGAAATTCAAAACTTAAGTTTTTAAAAACATAATGTCTTCCACCATTGCGTAAAGGAAAAGATTTGGTTAAATTAACTAATTTTATCATCGTACCGCTATCAACTTTTCTCTAGTAAAATAATAAAAAAACAATCCCAAAAACAAAATCACACTCAAACATGCAATAGGGTAATAATAATTATAATCATCAAGCAATGGATAATTTTGAAAAAAATTATATTTTAAAAGTTCCATAATATGCAAAAGTGGATTGTAATATAAAATGTCTAAAATGGGTTTTGGAACTATCCATATAGGAAATACCACCAAGGCTGTCCAGTATAAAACTATATTTAAATAATTTAATGCCATTTTTAAAGGCTCTGCAAAATGTCCTGCTATAGCAAAACACATTCCCATAGCAAAGCCAAATACCACAAGCAAAAAAAGCGAAAACATCACTTCTAAAAAATGCTTAGGTATAACTTGCATATGCAAAAACCAACCTGCTAAAAACATTACACAAATAAAAATAGTAAAATAAATACAAAATTCAAGCAATGCTCTTGCAATAAAAACATGTATGGGACGAATAGGTTTATAAGCAAAAAGAGTTAAATTTGATCCTATACCATTTAAAAGCTGAGTAATAATACTTCTAAACATAAAAAAAGGTATAATCCCTACTGCTAAAAATAAAAAGATAGAAACACCCTCAGGCATGATTTGATGATGAAATTCTCTTATAGCTGTTATAATGGAAGTGATTACTAAAACCACCATCATAGGCTCTCCGATTACCCAAAAATAGCCCAAATATTTATTAATACCAAATCTTGTCTTTAACTCTCTAAAAAAAAGAGCATGTATGACATTAAACATATTTTTAGCAAACCTTATTTAAATTTTCAAAATTTTTATATTATACTTTTTTATCTTATATAATATTTAACAAGGTTTAAAAATGAAAAGAAATTTTTTTGAGGAATTAGAAAAAATTTTATATCATAAAGATATTTTTAAAAAGATTGAATTATTTAATGTATTTTATGAAAATTTTAAATCTAATTTGTATGATTTTAATCATTCCCATAAAGCGATCATTTGTGAAAACTCACAAGTTAAAATCCTTCATCCTATGAAAATAAGGCGTCCAAAAGAAGCAAATAGCACTTTATCTTTAGCAAAAATATTACATTCAGTTGCACATATAGAATATAGTGCTATAAACTTAGCTTTAGATGCTAGTTATAGATTTAAAAACTTGCCATTGAAATTTTATCAAGATTGGCTTGAAGTAGCTGATGAAGAAATTAAGCATTTTTTACTTTTAGAAAAAACTTTAAATGAACTTGGTTTTAAATATGGAGATTTCCATGCGCATGATAATCTTGAAAAAGCCTTATTTTTAACCAAAGATAATCTTGCTCACAGAATGGGCATAGTGCATAGAGGACTTGAAGCAAAAGGACTTGATGCTAATCCTTTTGTCTTAGAAAAATTAAACACAACTAATCATCCTATAAAAAGTTTATTTAGTGAAATTTTTACCATTATATTAAATGATGAGATTAAACATGTAAATAAAGGGGATTTTTGGTGGAATTATGCAAAAAATGAAAATGATAGTTATCTTGATCTTTGCGCCAAATATAAAGAATTTAATCTTTTAGGAAAAGTATATAACAAAACAGCTAGAATTCAAGCAGGATTTAACGAAAATGAACTTCAAGAATTAGATAATTTTTATAATAGAAAATGAATGGTGGTTAGAGGCAGAATCGAACTGCCGACACGCAGATTTTCAGTCTGCTGCTCTACCGACTGAGCTATCCAACCACTGAATTGAAGTTGTAATTATACAATAGTTTTTTTAAAAAAAGTTGAAATTTGCATAAAAATGCAAATTATTCAGAAAAAGCCCCAAATTTAAAGATTTTTTGCATTCTTAATGCGGCTAATTCGCGTTTATCGTATTGTTCTAATTCTCCTATAGCTTTTAAGACATAATCACTTAAATTTTTAATCGCATTTTCTTTATCTCTATGAGCTCCACTCATTGGCTCTTCGATAACATCATCAATCAAACCTTGAGTTTTTAAATCATCAGCAGTTACTTTCATGGCTTTAGTAGCAGCCTCACTTTTTGATGGATCATTCCATAAAATAGCAGCACAACCCTCAGGTGAAATCACAGAAAAAACTGAATTTTTCATCATAGCAAGTTTATCAGCTACTCCTATAGCCAAAGCACCACCACTTCCACCTTCACCTATAACCACTGCTATAGTGATTGTTTTAAGAGCGCTTAACTCATATAAATTTCTAGCTATAGCCTCACTTTGACCACGCTCTTCAGCACCTACTCCTGGGTAAGCACCTGGAGTATCTACTAAAAACAACACCGGTATGTCAAATTTTTCAGCCATTTTTGCCACTCTTAGAGCTTTTCTATAACCTTCAGGATGAGGCATACCAAAATTTCTATGAAGCTTGTCTTTAGTACCTCTACCTTTTTGCTCACCTATAACAATAACTTTTTTGCCACCTATATAGCCTGCATAACACACAATAGCAGGATCATCTCTAAAAGCACGATCGCCATGAATTTCATAAGCATCACTTAATATAGCTTGAATATAATCAAGCGCATAAGGACGGTCAGGATGTCTTGCAAGCTGTAAGCGTTGGTAATCGCTTAAATTTTTATAAACTTTTTGGGTTTCTTTTTCAAGGTTTTTTTCTAAAATTTTTACTGCTTCATCATCGCCTTTGATTTTAGCATTTGCTAAATCCTCATCAATTTGCTGAATATTTTTTTCAAAATCTAAATAAGAAGCCATATTAATCTACTTTTTTGAAAATCACACAACCATTTGTTCCACCAAAACCAAAAGAATTGCTCATTACAACATTAACTTCGCTTTTTCTTGCAGTATTTGGTATATAGTCAAGATCACAGTTTTCATCTGCTACGATTTGATTGATAGTTGGTGGTAATATACCTTGATCAAGTGCCATTAAAGAAATAACAGCTTCAATAGCACCAGCAGCACCTAAACAATGTCCTGTTTGACCTTTTGTAGAACTAACTAAAGGAATTTGATCTTTAAAAAGTTCTTTAATAGCTGCCGTTTCATTTTTGTCATTTACCGGAGTAGAAGTTCCGTGCGCATTAATATAATCTACTTTTGGATTTCCTGCCATTTTTAAAGCTTTTTTCATAGCACGCAATGGCCCTTCTAAAGTAGGCGAAGTGATATGATGTGCATCTGCACTTTCGCCAAAACCTACTAACTCAGCATAAATTTTAGCTCCACGCTTTTTAGCAGCCTCATACTCTTCAAACACTAAAGCACCGGCACCCTCACCCATTACAAAACCATCTCTTTCTTTATCAAATGGTCTTGAAGCCTTAGCTGGATCATCATTTCTAGTAGAAAGAGCTTTCATAGCAGCAAAGCCACCTATACCCACAGCACAAATGGCTGCTTCAGCACCTACTACAAGCATTTTATCTGCATTGCCTAAAGCTATGCTTTTATAAGCTTCGCCTATAGCATGAGTTCCTGCTGCACAAGCAGTTACGCATGAGATATTTGGTCCTTGTAATCCATGCTCAATTGAAATAATCCCGCCAAGCATATTAACTAAAGCTGATGGTATGAAAAAAGGAGTAATTTTACGTGGTCCACGCTGTGCACAAGTAACAGAATTTTTTTCTATATTTGGTAAACCACCTATACCAGCTGCTGAAACTACACCAAATTCTTCTTTGTTTAAAGTTTCATCAAATTTAGCATCTTCCATAGCTTCTCTTGCTGCTTTAATACCAAGTTGTATAAAACGATCTATTTTTTTAACCTCTTTAGCATCACAGACACTTAAAGGATCAAAATTTTTCACTTCAGCAGCAATTTGCACTGGAAAATCAGTGGTATCAAAAAGAGTGATTTTATCAACGCCACTTTTACCATCACAAATTGCTTTAAATGAGCTATCTTTGTCTAAGCCAAGGGCATTGATCATTCCTATACCTGTTACTACAACGCGTTTCAAACCGCACTCCTTATTAAAAATTAAAATTATTTTTGAAGATTTTCTATATAATTAACAACATCTTCGATTTTTACTAGTTTTTCAGCATCACTGTCTGGAATTTCTACATCAAATTTTTCTTCTAAAGCCATAACTAATTCAACAACATCTAAAGAATCTGCACCTAAATCTTCAATGATTTTAGATTCCATTTTAACTGCATCTTCATCAACACTAAGTTGCTCAACAACTACTTTTTTTACATCATCAAAAATTGCCATTTTTATCTCCTAGTTTAAAAAATTAAACCACATTTTACAATAAAAAAATAAATTTCTTGTTTAAAAAGTTAAAAATTAAAGATTATTACAAAAAATTTAATTATCTGTGTTTAAATAAAAGCTTAATTTTTAACAAAGGAAATTAATGCTTTTGGATAGACTTAAAAAAGAAAATAAAAAAACTTGGGATCAATACATCCATCATGAATTTGTAAAAAAACTTCAAAATGGCACTTTAGAAAAAGATGTATTTTTGTTTTATCTTAAACAAGATTATATCTTTTTAAATAATTATGCAAAATGCTATGCTTTGCTTGCTTTAAATGCAAATAATGCTAAAGAAATTCAATTTGCTATTAAAAATCAAAACTACACTTTAGAAGGAGAATTAGAGCTTCATAGAAGTATTTTAAAACTAGGCATTGATGTAGAAAAACTAAATTATAAAGATGAAAGTTTAACTAATATTGCTTATACAAGATACTTATTAAGCGTGGGACAAAATGGAGATTATTTAGATATGCTGTGTGCTTTGAGTGCTTGTGCTATAGGTTATGCATACATAGGAGAAGAAATTTATAAAGGACTTAATAAACAAAGCTTAGAAAATCACCCTTACAAAGAGTGGATTTTAACCTATGCGGGTAAAGAATTTCAAGATGAAATCAAAGAATTTAAAGACTTTTTTAATTCTTATGCAAATAGCATTAGTGAAGAAAAATTTAAAAAATTAAACGAAATTTTTTATACTACCATAAGGCTTGAAACAGCCTTTTGGCAATACTCTTTAGAGCAAAAAATGGAAATTTAATCATCATAAAGATGATTAAATTATCAATTTTGTAATATTAATCCCTATAAAAGCAATCAAATACGCACATAAAGATGTAAATATAAAAAGATACCATGCATATTTTTTATTTCCCGCTTCTTTAGCAAAAACTATAGTTGCTGCAAAACAAGGATTATAAATCATAACAAAAAGTATAAAAGCTACTGCTGTGCTAAAAGGGATGTTTTCTTTTATAGCTTCTTGTAAATTTAAACTTGTTTCATCAACCTCATCACCTAAAGAATAAAGCACACCCATAGTAGAAATCATCACTTCTTTAGCAGCTAAACCACTTACCAAAGATACACTAAGTTTCCAATCAAAGCCAAGTGGTGCAAAAATAGGCTCTATTGCTTTACCAAATTGTCCAAGATAACTATTTTCTATTTGAAGCTCTTGAGTTAAAGCATCTTGAGTATTATTTTCTTGTGCAGGAAAATTACTCGCAAACCAAATAAGCAAAGAAGCTATTAAAATAAATGTTCCTGCTTTTTTTAAATACATTTTGGCTTTATTAAACACCATAAACCATACCAAATTCCAATTTGGCATTCTATATTTTGGCATTTCCATTACAAAGGGTTCATCTTGTCCTTTAAAAGCACTCATTCTTAAAATTTTAGCTGCAATCAAACCCAAAAACGCACCCAAAAGATAAATCCCAAAAAGATAATTTCCCGCTACATCAGCAGGAAAAAACACTCCAACAAAAAGCACATATACAGGAAGTCTTGCGCCACAACTCATAAAATTAATAATAAAAAGAGTTAATAATCTATCTTTTTTATTTTTTAAAGTTCTTGTAGCCATAAATGCAGGTACTGAGCAACCAAAACCCGTGATTAAAGGGATGAAACTTTTACCATGTAAGCCAAATTTGTATAAAATTCCATCTAATAAAAATGCAACCCTAGCCATATATCCAGTTGTTTCAAGCAAGGCTATACCAAAAAATAAAATCATAATATTTGGTAAAAAAGTTATAACCGCACCAACCCCACCTAAAACACCATCAGCTAAGGCTGAAGCGATAAATTCATTGCTAATATTATTTTTTACCATATCACCTAAATTAGCAAAAAACATTTCTATATAATCCATAGGGATTTGACCTAAAGTAAAGGTTAGTTGAAATAAAGCCCACATAAAAAACAAAAATATAGGAATTCCTAAAAATTTATTAATTAAAATAGAATCTATTTCTTTGGTATGATTTTTATACTTAACACCCTTACTTAAAACCTTAGCACATATACCATTTGCAAAAGCAATTAGCTCTTCTTTAAAAATACTTTCTATATCTTTGCTATGATATGCCATATAAATTTTTTCTAAAGCCTCATCAAGTATTTTTCTCAAAGCGTGTGAAATGACTATATTAGCTTCATTTTTAAGTAAAGCAAGTGCTAAATCTTTTGTAGAAAAATCTAAATATGTAATTTCATTTTGATTTAAAAATTCACTTATTTTTGCAAGTTCTTCTTCTATGATATCACTATAAACACGCTCTTTGGCTTCAAATTTAGCTTCATGGGTTAAAATGATTAAATCCAAAAGTGCATTTAGATTTTCTTTAGTTTTAGCACACACGCCAAGACAAGGTGTATTTAGAAGTTGGGATAAAATTTTAAAATCTATACTAAAACCTTCATTTTTAGCTTCATCTTGCATATTTAAAGCCATAATCATTTTGATTTTAGCTTCTATTAAAGATGCACTCAAAATCAAATTACGCTCTAAATTTGTAGAATCAAGTACATTTACTACAAGATCAAATTTACCCTTTTTTAAAAAATCTTTTGTAATTTTTTCTTCTTCACTATAACCATCTAATGCATAAGTTCCTGGTAAATCTATAAATTTAAACTCATAATTTTTATAAACTAATCTAGCCTCAGCCTTTTCAACCGTAACACCACTAAAATTTCCAACTTTCATATTAGCTTTGCAAAGTGCGTTAATCAATAAACTTTTACCGACATTTGGCTGACCCACTAAAGCAACAATGATTTCTTTCATTAAAACTCTTTTGAAATTTGTATTATTTTTGCTTCACTTGAGCGTAAAATCACGCAAGTTGTATCAAGCTCTACCATAATAGTAGAATTTGCAATAGAAGAGCGAATTTTTTTAACTTTTTTGTTTTTTGCAAAACCAAAACTAAATAGTCTTGCTTGGAGTTGTTTATCTGCTTCAAAGCCTACTATAATAGCTTCTTCATTATCTTTTAATGTATCTAAAGTCATGTTTTTCCTTACAAAAACTAAGATAAAACATTATATAAAAAATTAAATTATTTCTTTTTTAAAATAATAAGCAATCTCAAAAAATGAGATTGCTAGAAATCAAAATCATTTAGATTTTCTAAATTTTGAAGCTTTTTGACTAATTCCTCAGCCTTTTCTAAAGAAAGTGCTATGCTAGCATTAGAAAGAAATTTATCTTTTAATTCATCAAAACTTAAAGGATTATCAAAATTTCCTTTATTAATCAGTACATCTTTTTTAATTACTCTTCCATCATTTAAAACAGCTTCTAAATGTCCTGGAAAGTATTTAGGGAAACCACTAGATTTTTTCTTTTCATAGCTAATTTTTTTAGTAAATTCTATTAGTTCAGCTCTATTTAAATTTTCATAAGATTTTAAAGTGATCTTGCCATCAAAAAATGCCAAAGCCATTAAAAAAGGCATGGAAAATTTGGCAGCATAAGCACTTTGTGGAGTGTATTTTGCTTCTATTGGATCACAGATAAATGAAATTGGCACCTCATCTACAAAACAATGCAAACTTTTGATATCTTGTGCTTTTAAGCCATCATTTCTTAAACTCATAGCACAATCAATAAGCCCATGTGCAAAATGACAGCTTGGATAAGGTTTTAGTGAAACTTGCATTACTTGCCAAATTTCATTCAAGCCCTTACAAAGTTCATTTTTATCACACTCATCTTCTAAGCCAAAAGTTCTAAAGATATTATCCCTTCCTTCAAATATACTCAAAGGACCGCTCATATTAGCTTTTGCGAAATTTGCTACTAAAATTCCATTTTTCAAAGCATTAGCTATGTGTAAAACTTTAGAATTAGAACCATTAGATAAAAACTCATTTACCCCACTTGCAAAACTTCCTGCTAAACCTAGAGCATTGATGATTTGTTCTTTGTTTAAATCAAGTAAAACACAACTTGCAGCTACACTACCAAAAATTCCTGCTATAGCTGTAGTATGAAAGCCGCGTTTATGGAAACTTCCTTTGCTTGCTATACCCACTCTAGCAGCAATTTCCCAACCAACTATAAAAGCTTTTAAAACTTTTTTTCCATCTTTACTTACGCTAAATCCATAAGTTAAACAAAGCGGAGTTAAAATAGCACTAGCGTGCAAAATAGCTTCAGTATGAGTATCATCAAAATCAAGGGCATGCGCTGCAATGGCATTTACCATCGCAGCATAAATTACATCAAGCTTTTTATCTTCACTCCAAATTTTTTCATTAGGATTTACGCTTAAAGCTTCAAAAGCCTTAGTTGCATTTAAAACACAAGCTTCATTTTTAGCAGCTAGGGCTGTTCCTAGTGCATCAAGCATAAGCTCTTTTGCTCTTTGCTTTACTTCACTAGGAATAGCTTCATAGTCTAAATTTACGATAAATTCGGCTAGTTTTTCACTTAAATACATTTTTTCCTACTTTAGAATTGGCGCATTAGCGATTTTTTCTAAGAACTCATCAACTAATTTTGGTGCATAACCTACATAAGTTGTAGCATCCATTAAAACATCAATATCTTTTTCACTTAAAACCTTATTTACACGCTCATCTTCAAGTAAAACTTCTTTGAAAGTTTTATGATTTTCTATGCCTCTCATAGCATTTTCATAAACAATTTCATGTGCATGTTGCTTACCATAATGATCACTCAAAGCAAACATCACGCGTTCTGCTAATACAAAGCCATTAAGCGTATCAAGATTTTTTAACATTTTGTCTTTTTTAACTTCTAAATCATCAAAGACAAATTTCATATTTGCCAATACCACTGAAAGCATTAAAAACGCTTCTGGTAAAAGCTTCCATTCCATTTTCCAAACTTGACCATCTCTTTCATGCTCATGTCTTTCTATATCGCTTAAAATTGCAATATTAGCTCTTAGGGCATTACTTACAGTCACTGCGTTTTCACTTACTGCAGGATTTCTTTTATGAGGCATAGTAGAGCTTCCCACTTGACCTTTTCCAAAAGGCTCAGCAATTTCATCGATTTCATTATGAGCTAAGATTAAAAGTTGATGTGCGATTTTGTTAAAGGTTGCATTGATATTGCCTAAAACATAACCAAGCTCGATAAAACGATCTCTTGCTGGTTGCCATGAGATATCAGGAACTTCTAAACCTAAGCTTTCTAAAGTAAGTTTTTCTACTTCATTAGCCTTGTCACTTAAACTTGCTTTAGTTCCTACTGCACCTACGATTAATCCTACATATAATCTTTTTTCAAGTTCGATAATTCTTTCATAGTGACGATTAAGCTCACTAAGCCAAATTGCAACTTTGTGTCCAAAAGTTATAGGTAAAGCTTGTAAAGCTAAGGTTCTTCCCATCATCGCAGTGTTTTTATGCTCTTTTGCGATTTTTGCTAAATTTTTAGCTATATCTTTTAAATCTTGCTTGATTAAAGTCATAGCTTCTTTAAATTGTAAAACTATACCTGTATCAATGATATCTTGCGTTGTTACACCAAAATGTACATATTCACCAAGACCATTTTCACAAGCTTTTTCTAAACCACGCACAGTAGGCACTAAAGGGTGTTTAGTTTTTTTAAACTCAGCAAAAATAAAATCCATATCCATAAATTTATAATGCGCTTTTTTAGCTATTTCTATAGCTGCTTCATTAGGGATAATGCCAAGTTTTGCTTGAGCTTTTGCTAGGGCAGCTTCTACATCAAGCCATTTTTGAATTCTATTTTCTTCACTAAAAATAGCTCTCATTGCAGGGGTGCTCCAAGAATCTTGAAGCAACCTCATATCAAATACACTCACACCCATGTTTTATCCTTTAAAATTTATTTTTTCAAATGCTTGTTTTAAATCAGCAATCAAATCCTTACTATCTTCAAGACCTATATGAAATCTCACAAAAGGCCCTCTAGCACTCCAATCTGTTGCTGTTCTTGGCGGAGTAGTAACAGTAGCTAAACTCTCATATCCACCCCAGCTTGCACCGATTGAAAAATATTCTAAATTATCTACAAACTCAATAGCTTGTTCTTTTGAAATACCATCTGCAAATTCAATCGTTACCATACCATTAGCGCCTTTATGATCGCGCATAAAAACTTCATGGTTTGGATGAGTTTTTAATTTTGGATAAAAAATTGTTTTAACTTCTTTTCTACTTTGTAAAAACTCTACTACCTCATCTGCACTTTTTTCATGAGCTTTCATTCTTACATCTAAAGTTCTCATACCACGAAGTACTAAATAAGCATCATCAGGACTTGTAGTAAATCCTAAAGCTTCTGGTAGTTTGTCAAAATTTTTCCATTCTTTTTCATTAATTACTACTATACCCATAGTAACATCTGAATGCCCACTTAAGTACTTAGTCGCTGCAATCACTGAAATATCCACGCCAAGCTCAAGCGGATTTAAAAAATATCCACTTGAATAAGTATTATCAATCGCTACTGGTATGTTATGTTTATGCGCAATTTCACAGAGTTTTGGCAAGTCTATGATTTCATAAAGTATAGAACCTGGGCTTTCACAAAGGATTAATTTTGTGTTTGGTTTGATTTTTTCTTCTACATCAGAAGCATCAGCTTTTAAAAAGTCAATTTCTACACCCATTTTAGTTAAAAATAAATCACAAATTGTTCTAACAGGCCCATAAATAGCATCAGTGATTAAAAAATGAGCATCTTTGCTAGCATAATTTAAAAGCACCATAGCTAATGCTGCAAGTCCTGTTGGGAAAAGTTGCGCTCTATGGCCTCCTTCAAGCGCACAAATTAGTTTTTCAAGTTCAAAATTTGTAGCCGTTCCTCTAGCACCATAACTTAAAACACGATCTGTTTTTCTTAGCTCGCGGTATTTTTGCCAAGTTGCATGATCTTTAAAAAGTATAGTTGATGCACGCATTAAGGTTGGATTGACTGATCTTACTTCGGCATTTTGATCGCCTCTTCCTAGGTGGATTAATTTAGTTTTGTTGTTCATTTTGTAC
This sequence comes from Campylobacter sp. IFREMER_LSEM_CL2101, assembly GCF_025771825.1. NCBI lineage: Bacteria > Pseudomonadati > Campylobacterota > Epsilonproteobacteria > Campylobacterales > Campylobacteraceae > Campylobacter > Campylobacter sp. IFREMER_LSEM_CL2101. The sequence goes on along the minus strand of NZ_JAKMQZ010000001.1, from coordinate 100,848 downwards.
TCCTTTTTATAGATAAATATAAGTCATAATCACATTAACAATAGCAGCTACAAGCATAGGAATAGCTGTTCTTTTTACAACTTGTAATGGATTTACTTTAGCCATAGCTGAAATTGCCAAAATAGCAGGTGCAATAGGCGAAACACATCTACCAAAACCTGTCATGATTTGAATAGGTGCTATCATAGCTATGGTTTCAACGCCAAAAGATTTTGCTATATTTGGGATAAGTGGCGCAAAAGAAAAAAATGCTGCATTTCCTGAACCCATTAAAAATGCACATACAGCAAGCAAAATAGAAACTGCTATAATAATAGCAAGCACTCCAAAACCTGCATCTTTTGCAAAACCTATTAAAGTATCCACAAAGCCAACTGATAAAAGTCCGCTTGCAAAAACTTGACCACAAACGATCAAAGAAACTGTGATTACAAACAAATGCCCCATACCTTTGAAAAATACCATAATAGAATTTAAAGTATCAATCAAACTTCTATAACGAATGATTTCAAAAATAATCGCTATAAAGGTTGAAATCATCATAGCAACCGGCACATTCATTTTAATAGCAGTAGATGAAGCTGCTTTAACCTCTTCCATAGTGGTAAGCCCCATTAGCACCATAATGCTATCTAAAACACTACTAAAGCCCAAAATCAATACTAAAGGTATAATAGGTAAAATTGCATAAATTCTAGGTGGCTTTTTAAGCTCTTCACTTTTGCCATCATGTTCTGCTAATTCTTTTTCAACATCATCACGGTTAAATGTGAAATTTTCTTTTTTATCAAAATATTTTGAGCAAAAATAAATCGCAATACCTACTGCTATGATAATAGGCACAGTTGTAGGAAGCTGATAATGCACAAAATATACCGCAGGATCAATTTCAGCTGTTTTTGCAGCCAAAATCACATTACCACTACCTGGACCATGGTCAATGTATTGACAAATAGCGATAATTGAAAGTGCAGAAAGCTTAGAAACGCCTGAGCGCACCAAAATAGGATACATTGTAACCATAAGCAAAAGTGCTAAACCTGCATGTGAAGGTATAAAAAGCACTAAAAACTGGATTACAAAATATGAAACTAGCAATAAAATATAAGGTGATTTTACTGCCTTTAAAGGTCTTTCAAATACTTTAAATAAAGCATAGCTTGCACCCACATGATCCATATAAGCAGAAAATCCTGCTATACACATCAAAGTAAGTCCAAGTCCTGCTAATGTACTTGACATTTTGGTATTTACTACTTGGAAAATATCAAAAAGACCTAAATGCAAAGATTGCTTTTCACTAATAATAGGAGAAAGTCCAAAAATTCCTGCTAAAGCTAGCAAGAATAAACCACTTAAAAGCAACGCCATATGAGCGTTGATTTTTTTATAGAGCATAAATACAAGTAAAAATACAGAACATCCTGCAAAAAATAAACCCAACATGCTCTATCCTTTATGAGCAATAACCTCTATCTCCACTTTAGCACCCTTAGGAAGATCTTTTACCGCAAAAGCACTTCTTGCAGGATATGGAGCTGCGAAAAATTCAGAATAAACCTCATTGAAAGCCACAAAATCATCAATATTTGCTAAAAAGCAAGTCGTTTTAACCACATTGTTAAAATAAAGATTATTTTCTTCTAATATAGCCTTAATATTTAACAATGATTGTCTTGTTTGTTCTTTCACATCTTCACTTTCTATATTTCCACTTTCTGGATTAATAGGAAGTTGTCCTGAAATAAATAACAAACCATTAGCTTCTCTATAAGCTGAATATGGTCCTATAGCCTTTGGATAATTTGCCATGTATACTCCTTGTGTTTAAATGAAATCATAATATAATATTATCATCATAATAATAAATTGTCAATATTTTTTTATCATAATAATAATTTTTTTTATTGTTATAAATATTAACAACTTTGATGAAAATATTTTGTAAAATAACAAAAAATAACAAAAAGGTCTAGATCATGGATGAGCAACAAAAAGAATTATTTATCAAACTCACTCAATTTTTAGGGCAAGTACTTGGGGATCAATATGAAATCGTTTTTCATGTGATTGCACCTGAGGGTTCATATATAGCAGCCATTGCAAATAACCACATTAGCGGAAGAACCATTAATTCTCCACTAACCTCTTTTGCAAGTGAGCTTGTACAAGAAAAAGAGTATTTAAACAAAGATTTTTTATGTGATTATAAAGCAAAGGTTGGAAAGTCTAAGATCGTTACTGGATCAACTTTTTTCATTAAAAATCAAAATAAAATCGTGGGAATTTTATGTATAAATCACGATACCACAGAGCTTAGAAATGCTATTAGCAAAATCATAGAACTTGAAAAAATCAATGATTTTAGTGATTTATTAGATATTCATAATCAAAACAATGTAAATTTACACAATGTGAGTAATATAGAAACACTTAGCCATTCTATAGAAGATATTTTAGCTGAAAACATAGACTTAAAATATTTAAATTCAGGATATAGCTTAAGCACCGAGCAAAAAGATGAGATTATTAAAAAGCTTCATTCAAAAGGAATTTTTAACATCAAAGGAAGCATACCTATAGTTGCTAAATCACTTAATATATCAGAACCTAGCGTCTATAGGTATTTACAAAAACTTAAAAACAATCTCTAAGCTAAAATACAAGCTTAGAGATAAAATAACCTGCAATAGTCGCACTAATAATCAAAACAAAACCTGGTCTTAAGTAAGAGTGATTGATCACAAATTTACCTATTTTTGTTGTACCTGTTCTATCAAAAGCAACACATGCTATTTGATTAGCTCCTGGCACTATAAAATCTCCGCTCACACAAGGATAAAGCACAATAAGAATTTGAGGAGGAATTCCCAAACTCACACCCAAAGGCATCAAAGCAGCCACTGTTGCTGAAGGAGAAAAAATCACCATAGAAAAGGCAAATAAAGCTACACCAAATAAATACGGATAATCCTCTACAATATGCGATAAAGAATCACTAAATAAAGGCTTATAAGCTTCAAAAAATGTTCCTGTCATCCAAGCTATACCAAAAACCCCTACAACTCCTATAAGTCCTGATCTAAATACCGAAGCTTCACCAAGCTTATTAGCAGGAACTTTAGCAAAAAGCATAATCAAACAAGCCGTTGCAAGCATGATCATTTGGATTAAATTTGGAGTAGAAAGTCTTTCTATTTTGCCATTTGCAAGCTCATAATGAGGCAATAAATTCGTAAAAGTACCAAAGAAAATAATAGTTAAAATCCCTAAAGCAAAAATATACAAAGACCTTCTAGCCATAGGATCATGTTCGCTATCTTTATTTTGCAAATCTTCACTTAAGAAATGATATTCTCCTGCTTTTACCCTTCTTTGAAACTCCTCATCTTGCTCAAGCTCTTTTCCTCTTTTAAAAACACTCAAACAAGCAAGAAACACACCTATAAAAAAAGCAGGTAAACTTACCATTAAAATTTGCACTATTGTTGTACCACTAAAGGCTAAAACAGCTACCATAGCAGCAGTGGCCGCACTCATAGGTGAAGCTATAACACCAATACCTGCTGCTACAACTGAAACCGAAAGCGCTCTTTCGGGGCGAATTTTAGCATCAGCTGCCACTTCAGCAATCACTGGATAAACAGAAAAAGCCACATAGGTAGTACCGCAAAAAATCGTAAAAGTAGAGCTAATCAAAGGTCCCATAAAAACAATAGCTTGAGGTTTTTTCTTTAGAATTTTCTCTGCTATTTTTACTAGTAAATCAAGTCCACCTGCACTTTGCAAAACACTCACACAAGTGATCACAGCAAGTATAATAAACACAACACTCACAGGAAGTGAAGCTGGTTGCATACCAAAGACCAAAACCAAAATACACATACCAAGCCCACCTGCAACCCCAAGTCCTATACCGCCATATCTACCACCTATGGCTATCATAGAAAAAATGATGAAAAATTCTAATATAAAAATAACATCCATTAATCTTGTGCCTTATATTGCTCCAAAAGCTCTTTTGCGTGTTTAATTTGCTCTAATACTACTTTAGTTCCTGTACCACCATAAGATACTCTTGCGTCTATACAAGTTTCTAAAGCAATTGCTTCATAAATATCTTCTTGGATATTTTTATTAAATTGATGAAATTCCTCCATGCTAAGCTCTTCAAGCATTTTTCCATGTTTAATACAATAATTCACAGCCCCGCCAACTATACTATGAGCTTCTCTAAATGGTATATTTTTTCTTACTAAATAATCAGCCATATCCGTAGCATTTGAAAAACCTTTTGCAGCAGCCGCTCTTGTATTATTAGCATTTACTTGCATTTTTTCTATCATAGGAGTTATGATTTTCAAACTTGCCATTAAAGTATCCATAGAATCATAAACTTGAGCCTTATCTTCACTCATATCAGTATTATAAGCTAGTGGAATACCTTTCATAATAGTTAGCATTGCCATAACATTGCCATACATTCTACCTGTCTTACCACGCATTTTTTCAGCCACATCAGGATTTTTCTTTTGAGGCATTATGCTTGAGCCTGTGCAAAAATCATCACTTAATTCTATAAATTTAAAATCTTGACTTGAAAAAAGTATAAGCTCTTCACAAAAACGACTAAGGTGCATAAAGCACATTGCAGCCACAGAAGTAAATTCAACCATATGATCTCTATCGCTAACGCTATCAATGCTATTTTCTGTTGGTTTTGCAAAACCTAGTTCTTTGGCACAAAAATGTCTGTCTATATTAAATGTGGTTCCACCAAGTGCAGCTGCTCCTAAAGGACACTCATCCATTCTTTTATATAAATCTTCAAAACGAGAATAATCCCTACTTAACATCCAAAAATATGCCATAATCCAATGTGAAAAAAGCACCGGTTGACCAGTTTGTAAATGTGTATAACCTGGCATAATAGCTTTGATATTTTTTTGAGCTTGATTTATAATTTCTTCTTGCAAAGCAATAATTTGATTTAGAATTTCTTTTATAACTGCTCTCATATGCATTTTTGAATCAAGCGTAGTTTGATCATTTCTACTTCTTGCAGTGTGAAGCTTTCCGCCTACTGGGCCTACAATTTGTGTCATTCTTTTTTCTACAGCCATATGAATATCCTCATCAGCTATATCAAAAACAAAGGTTCCATTTTGAATTTCTTCTCTAACTTGTTCTAAACCCTTGATGATAGTTTTTGCTTCATCTTCTTTTATAATACCTTGTTTTGCAAGCATAGTACAATGAATTATACTTCCTTGTATATCAAAAGGAGCAAGTCTTGGCTCAACTAATAATGAAGCAGTGTATTCTTCAACTAATTTATTTGTAGGTAAATCAAAACGTCCACCCCATAATTTCTCTGCTTTTTGTGACATATTTATCCTTCTATTTACAAATAAAAGGATAATTTTATAATTTTTATTTTTTCAAAGAGTTTAACTTTTCTTTCTTTTAAAAATTTTCAACACAGCAAAAGCTATTTTTTTAAGAAAACTTTTTTTAGAATGCTTTGTTAAAAATTCTACTATATCTCTATGCCCAAACATTAGTGCAAAAGTAAAAGGTGTCATACCAAGACCATTATTTTCATCAATATTTGCCCCATGTTCTACCAAAAGCTTACACATAGGCAAATATCCTTTAAAACACACCCCTGCCAATGGAGTTTGTCCTCTATCATTTTTCTCATCTACCCTAGCATTATTTTCTAGTAAAAACTTAGCACATTCATAAGCATTATGATAACTTGCAAGCATTAAAAGACTATCGCCTTTGTGATTTTTTAAATTCACACTCAAACCTACTTCTATCATAATCTTTAAATTTTGTAAATCATTTTTTCTTGCGTAATCAAAAGCCATAGTACAAAGTTCTTGAATTCTTTTTTCTTCTTCGTTGCTAAACATATTTTTCCTTTTATAATCTTTAGTTTGCCACTTTTAAAGTGGCAAGTAAAAATTACATTTTCAAAGCTTTTTTAACGCCATTTACATATTCACTTGAAATTTTTTCAAAATGACTTAATGCTCTAGCAATAATTTTTTCATCAACCCCACTCATAGAAGTAGCGATATTTTTAAATAATTGCTCTTTTTGATCTTGGTTCATTATATCAAACAAGGCTCTTGGTTGGGTGTAAAAATCATCATCAAGTGGAGCATATCTTTGCGCACTACCTTCAAGTGCTAAGTCAGGCTCTAAGTAATTTTTATCTTCTTTTGGACTATCATCATAACTATTTGGCTCATAATAAGCAAGGCCATTTTTATAAGTGTCAAAATTCATAGCTCCTGCTACATTATAAGTATTTACTTCACTTTTTGCACGATTAACTGGCAATAAATGATAATTTGTCCCTATGCGATATCTGTGTGCATCAGGATAAGAAAAGATTCTAGCTTGTAACATTTTATCAGGACTAAAACCAATACCAGGAACGATATTACTTGGACTAAATGCAGCTTGTTCTACTTCATTAAAGTAATTTTGTACATTTTTATTAAGTACTAATTCACCTACTTCTATTAAAGGCACAATACTATGTGGCCAAACTTTAGTTAAATCAAAAGGATTAAAACCTAATTTTTCTGCTTCATCTTCTTTTAAAACTTGAATTTGGAAAGTCCATTTTGGAAAATCTCCTTTTTCAATAGCTTCATATAAATCTCTTTGATGACTTTCTCTATCATTTGCTATTAAATTTGCCGCTTCCTCATTAGTTAAATTTTTAATGCCTTGCTTGGTTTTAAAATGAAATTTCACCCAAAATCTTTCATTTTTATCATTAATTAAACTATAAGTGTGACTTCCAAAACCATGCATATGACGATAACTTGCAGGAATTCCCCTATCACTCATTAAAATAGTAACTTGGTGTAAGCTTTCAGGACAAAGGCTCCAAAAATCCCATGCAGCATTATTACTTCTTAAATGAGTTCTTGGATCTCTTTTTTGAGTATGGATAAAATCAGGAAATTTATACGCATCTCTTATAAAAAATGTCGGAGTATTATTACCTACTAAATCCCAATTTCCTTCTTTAGTATAAAATTTAATAGCAAAACCTCTTACATCTCTTTCTGCATCAGCTGCACCTGCTTCACCTGCAACGGTTGAAAATCTTATAAATAAAGGTGTATTTTCTCCAAGCTGTAAAACTTTTGCTTTAGTGTATTGAGAAATATCTTTAGTAATTTTAAGTTCTCCATAAGCACCGCTTCCTTTTGCATGTACCGTTCTTTCTGGAATTCTTTCTCTATTTTGATGAGCAAGTTTCTCAAGTAAAATATAATCTTGCATTAAAAGTGGACCTTTAGCACCTGCACTTAGTGAATTTTGATTATCAGCTATGATATTTCCGAAATCATTTGTTAGTTTTTTCATTGTGTCTCCTTTTTAAATAATAATTTTTATTATTTGATAAATTATATCCCTATATTATTAAAATAAAATTAAACGATAAAAATTATCATTATTTAAAAAATGATTATAAAATTCTTATTTTTAAAAAAATAATCTTTTTTTAAGCATAATTATTTTTATTTTGTATTAAAATTGTTAAAAAATAAGAATAAGCATTCTTATTTTAAATATTTTTACTACAAAATTAATAAAAAAAGGAGAGCTTATGGATAAGGAAACAAGAACTTATTATATTAAATTAGTTAAATTTCTTGCAGAAGCCTTGGGTAGAAATTATGAAATAGTCTTGCACGATGTAAGCGAAGATGGAGCTAATATAGCAGAAATAGCTAATAACCATATTAGTAAAAGAACTATAAACTCACCTCTAACTGGTTTTGCTATTGAAATGATTAAAAATAAAATCTATTTAGAGCGTGATTATATAACACATTATAAAACCTCGGCTAAAAGCTCACAAGTAATGTCAGGCTCTACTTTTTTTATCAAAAAAGATGAAAAACTTGAGGGTTTGCTTTGCATTAATCATGATACTTCAGCATTTAAAAAAATCTCTGATGAAATTTTAAATCTTGGAAATATTTATGATAATTCTTATGAAAGTCCTGAACAAGAAAATAAAGAATATATAAAACTTGATCTAGAAGAAATCATTGAAGATATTTCAGGTATGGATATAGAAAGTTTTAAAAATAAAAGTTTAAAACCAAAAGAAAAGCAAAAAATGATAGCTAGTTTATATGAAAAAGGCGTATTTAATGTAAAAGGTGTTATTCCTAAGGTTGCTGAGCTTTTGAGTATTTCAGAGCCTAGTGTTTATAGACATTTACAAAAGATTAAATAATCATAATTTAAAAAAATTATAATTTTTGATACAATAACACTTTAAATTTTATAAAAGGAAAAATATGGCTGATGATATGATGGATGAACAAGGCGAATCAAAGAAAAAAGGTGGCAATACTTTAGTAATTATTATCGTTGTATTTTTATTTGTATTTTTACTTGTAATTGTAGGAGCGATTGCTTATTTAATGTTTAGTGGTGGTTCTGAAGAAAATCCTGCTCCGCAAGCTGAAGAAAGCGCACAAGTTGCACAAGCTCCTAAAAAAACAAATGCAGTAGCAGCTAGAGGGAGTGATTATGCAAATATTGGCGTGATGTATCCTTTAGCACCTTTTACACTAAATTTATTAAGCGATGGTGGATCAAGATATGTAAAATGCACCATTCAACTTGAACAAAATGTTGAAACCCTAACCCCTGAACTTGATAAAAAAGTTGCTATTATTAGAGATATTATCATTAGAACTTTAACTTCAAAAACCTTTGAAGAAGTAAGCACCACAAAGGGTAAAGAAAGATTAAAAGATGAATTAACCGGTAAAATCAATGAGGTTTTAACTGATGGTTTTATCAAAAATATTTATTTTACTGACTTTGTAGTATCTTAATGATAGGCTGTGACATAGTCGTATGCTCTCGCATAGAAAAAATTTATGAAAGACACAAAACGCTTTTCTTGGATAAATTTTTATCCAAGCAAGAGCAAAGTTATATAAAAAATACCAACACTCTAGCCGGATTTTGGGCTATTAAAGAAGCTGCTTCTAAGGCTTTGGGGGTTGGAATTTCTAAAGAATGTTCTTTTTTTGACATCATCATCTCTAAAGATGATAAAAATGCTCCACATATTAGTTTTTCTCAAAAAGTCATGCAAGAATTTAATATAAAATCAGCAAGTGTAAGCGTAGCGCATGATGGGGGTTTTGCTATAGCAGTAGTGGCTATAGAAACTAAGCAAGGTTAAAACCTTGCTTTTACATATAAAGCCCACCGTTGACTTTTAAAATTTCCCCTGTGATATAAGAAGAATGATCACTTAATAAAAACGCCACAGCTTGAGCTACCTCACTTGCATCTGCAAAACGTTTTAAAGGGATATTGTTAATATAATTTTGTTTTATTTCATCACTTAAAACTTCAGTCATATCACTTTTTATAAAACCTGGGGTAATGCAGTTGTATCTTATATTTCTTGCTGCACCTTCTTTAGCAAAAGATTTTGTTAGTGCTATCATACCGCCTTTACTAGCACTATAATTAGTTTGACCTGCATTTCCCATTTCTCCAACTATAGAAGCAATATTTACAACCGCGCCAAAACGCTTTTTACTCATAGTTTTTAATGCCTCTCTACAACCTAAAAAGCTTGAATTTAAATTAGCATTAATCACTAAAGAAAAATCATCCATACTCATTCTAAGCGCTAATTTATCATTAGTAATACCTGCATTATTAACTAAATAACTAAGCTCACCATCACTTTCTACTATAGTTGCAATAGCACTTGTAAATTCTTCTTCAACACTTGCATCAAATTTAATCACAGCTGCAGTGCCACCACTTTTTTCTATCTCTTCTTTTAACGCATCAGCAAGTTCGGGCTTACTTCTATAATTAATCCAAACTTTTAAACCATGACTTGCTAATTCTTTGGCTATTGCTGCACCTATACCTTTACTTGCACCTGTTATTAAAACATTTTTTCCACTAAATTTCATTGTTCTCCTTTAAATTAAAATAAAGCCTCATCCATTTCTTTTGGGATAGGTAAGTTTAAAATTTTAAGCACACTTGGTGCTATATTGCTAAGCCCCATGCCTTCTTTAAGCTTTTCTACCCCTTTAGCTTCTACAAAGGCAAAAACATCAAAGGTTGTGTGGTTAGTAAGCATATTTTCATTTTCATCCCTCATTGCTTCACAATTTCCATGATCTGAAGTAATAATAAAAGCATAATCATGCTCCCTTGCTTTAGCAATAACCCTACCCAAGCACTCATCCACACATTCAACCGCACTAATTGCAGCTTCAAAATCACCCGTATGTCCTACCATATCACCATTTGCAAAATTGACTACGATAAAATCCATACCATTTTCTACACCCTTAATCACCTCATCTGCGACTTCTTTAGCGCTCATTTGAGGTTTTTCATCGTATGTTTTTACCTTAGGACTTGGAATTAAAACTCTTGTTTCATTACACTCTAATTCTTCTTTTCCCCCATTAAAGAAAAAGGTTACATGAGCGTATTTTTCTGTTTCAGCTGTGTGAAGTTGGCTTAAATTTGCATTAGCTATCACAGAAGCTAAGGTATTATTTAATTCTTCTTTTTCAAACATCACAGGTAGTTTAAAACTCTCATCATACAAACTCATAGTAATAGCATTTTTTACAAGTACTTCTTTTGGAAATTCATTAAAACTTTCTTGAGTTAAAGAAGCGACTAATTGACGCATTCTATCATTTCTAAAATTGATAAAAATCACACCATCTTCAGCCTTAATCCCATCAAAGTTTTGACTAATAACTGGGGTTAAAAACTCATCTGTGATATTTTCATCATAGCTTTTTTGTATAAATTGTACAAAATCATCACACTTTGGTGCCTTGGCAAATAAAGCATCATAATAAGACTTAACCCTATCATAGCGCTTATCTCTATCCATAGCATAAAATCTTCCCGATAAAGAAGCAAAATTAACCCCTTCTTTTTCGCAAAATTCCTGTAAAGATTTTATAAATTCTAAACCTGAATTTGGAGGACAATCTCTACCATCACTAATTGCATGCGCAAAAACTTCTTTATTTTCTTGCTTACAAATTTTTAAAAGCGCATTAAAATGTGTATGCATAGAATGCACCCCGCCATCACTATAAAGCCCTATAATATGCACTCTTTTGCATTTTTGTAATAAATCTTTTAAAGCCTTATTATCTTTTAAAGTATCATTTTCTATGGCTTTATTTATCTTGACTAAATTTTGATAAATTATGCGTCCACTACCTATACACATATGCCCTACTTCGCTATTGCCCATTTGACCTTCAGGTAAGCCAACTGCCAAGCCACTTGTTTTTATCAAAACATTAGGGGTATTTTCAAAAAGCTTATCATAAGTTGGCTTTTTAGCATGAAAAAAAGCATTATAGTTTGAATTTATATTATGTCCTATACCATCTGTGATTATCAAAATACATTTTTGACTCATTTTTTACTCTTTTTTATAATTTATTTATGTGATTTTACTAAAATTATGCTTTTAAAAAACAAATACAAGGTTAAAATTTTGCTTTATCTTACAGAATATACAAATTATATGTTTTTTTCTTATATTAGCGTGCGTGCTGGTTTTGCATTTTTTATCGCTTTGTTTTTGAGTTTGTATTTAATGCCAAAATTTATTAAATGGGCTCAAAATAAAAAAGCAAATCAACCTATTTATGAATACGCTCCACAATCACACCAAGCTAAATCTCATACCCCTACTATGGGTGGGCTTGTTTTTATCTTTGCTACTATCATAGCAAGTGTTTTAAGCGCTGATTTAAATAATAGTTTTGTAATCGTTGGATTATTATGTTTGGTATTATTTTGCACTATAGGTTTAGTGGATGATTTGGGTAAAATTTTAAAAAAAGACAATCATGCAGGGCTAAGCCCAAAAATGAAGCTTCTAGGGCAATTTAGCGCTGCTTTTATCTGTGTTGGATTATTATATTTATTTGATATAAATACTGAATTTTATTTACCTTTTTACAAACATGCTATATTTGATGGTGGTATGTTTATGTTGTTTTTATGGATTTTAGTCATTGTATCAAGCTCTAATGCTGTAAATTTAACCGATGGGCTTGATGGTCTTGCAACTGTGCCTTCTATATTTTCTCTTTTAAGCCTTGGCGCTTTTTTGTATTTAAGTGGAAATGCTATTTATAGTTCTTATTTATTTTTACCTAAAATTCAAGGTCTAGGAGAACTTGTGGTGCTAAGCTCAGCTTTGGTTGGCGCGCTTATGGGATTTTTGTGGTATAACTGCTATCCTGCACAAGTTTTTATGGGAGATAGTGGGAGTTTAAGTATAGGGGCATTTTTAGGCTATCTTGGTATAGTAAGTAAAAATGAAATTTTACTTTTACTTATAGGTTTTGTATTTGTTTTAGAAACTATTTCAGTGATTTTACAAGTAGGAAGTTTTAAAATCTTTAATAAAAGAGTATTTAAAATGGCACCTATTCATCATCATTTTGAAAAAATAGGTTGGGTGGAAAATAAAATCATCGTGCGTTTTTGGATGATAGCCTTACTTGCAAATATTATTGCATTAATTAGTATAAAGTTAAGATAATGAAAATTTCACTTTTTGGATACGGAAAAACAACTAAAGCTTTTGCGCAGCGTTTTGGAAATTGCGATATTTATGATGATCATTTTACAAGTATAAGTAAAGATGAATTTGGCAATACACTTTTACCACCTTGTAAATTTGATCCTTTAAAAAGTGACTTAGAAATTCCAAGTCCTGGTTTTCCAAGTGATCATTCTCTCATACAGCAAGCAAGAAATTTAAGTAGCGAGTATGATTTTTTTTACGATGGTATGCCAAAAAGCGTTTGGATAAGCGGAACAAATGGCAAAACCACCACCACTCAAATGACACATCATCTTTTAAAACATATCAATGCACAAATGGGAGCAAATATAGGAACTCCTTTAGTACAAATGGACGCTAATGCTAAATTATGGATTTTAGAAAGCTCATCTTTTTCACTTTTTTACACCAAAGTAGCTAAACCTGAAATTTATGCACTTTTACCTATCACACCTGATCATCTTTCTTGGCATAAAAGCTTTGAAAATTATGAGCAAGCAAAGCTTAGCGTGCTTGAAAGAATGAATGAAAATGATGTGGTAATTTTACCTAAAAAGTATGAGGCTTATCCAACTCATGCTTATGTTATAAGCTATGAAGATGAGCAAGATTTAGCTAAAAAAATGCAAATTGACTTAGAAAAAATTCATTTTAAAACCCCATTTTTACTTGATGCACTTATTGCTTTAAGTATAGAAAAAATCATACTAGATCGTTGCTCTTATGAGCTTTTAAATGAGTTTAAAATAGAAAAAAATAAACTTGAAGAAATATTTGATCATAAAAATAGACTTTGGGTAAATGATACTAAAGCAACTAACCTTGATGCTAGTTTAGCTGCTCTTAAACGCTATAAGGATAAAAAAATTCATCTTATCATAGGTGGGGATGATAAGGGAGTGGATTTAAGTGCTTTATTTACTTTTATGAAAGAGCTTGATATAGAACTTTATGCCGTAGGAAAAAGCACTAATAAAATGCTTGAATATGCTAAAAATGCTAATTTAAAAGCACATTTTTGTGAGTTTTTACCCAAAGCAGTAGAAAAAATCAATCAAAACTTAACTAATGATGAAGTAGCCCTGCTAAGCCCTGCTTGTGCGAGTTTAGATCAGTTTAAATCTTATGAAGAAAGAGGGGAGCTTTTTAAAAAATGTATTCAAGAGCTAAACTAAATCTTTTTGAACGCAAAGTTTTAAAAACTCACATAAATTTATAAATTTCTTGCTTGGTTCTTTATTTTTATGATAAATCAAGCAAAGCTCTCTTGAAATTTTAAAATTTTTTAATCTTACTTCAAATAAACTTTTAGCTTCAAGTTCTTCTTTAACACTAAATTTAGGTAAAACTGCTAAAAAATCACCTTTTTTAATCAACTCTTTTATCATAGCAGTTGAGTTTAACTCATAAGCTAAATTAAGCTTTATATCTTTAGGTAAAGCATTTAAAAACACTTCTTTTGCACCTGAACCTTGCTCACGACTTAACCATTTAAAATCCTTTAACTCATCTATGAAAAATTCTTTTTTGAAGTCATTTTTACTCACAACAATAAGCTCATCATCACAAATTTTAATCTTTTTTATATCCTTATCTTTGCAAATCCCTTCAATCAAACCTATGTCAATTTCTTTATCTAAAATATCTTTGATAATATTTTGACTATTATCCAAAGATAAATTTAATTTGATATTTTCTGCCTTTTGATCTAAAAAAGATCCTAGTAAATAAGTACCTACATTTTGACTAACTTTCATACTTATTTCATAGCTTTGATCATCTTGCATTGCTTTTTCTATGCGCTCAAATTCTAAAATCAAAGGAGTGATTTGTTTTAAAAAAACTTTTCCTTTTTCATTTAAGCTTAAAAATTTAGCATTTCTATCAAAAAGCTTGGTGTTTAAACTTTTTTCAAGTTCAAATATAGCTAAAGATAAAGCAGATTGAGTTATATTTAATTCTTTAGCACAAGCTCTTAAATTTAAATTTCTACACAAGGCTTGAAAATATTTTATTTGTTTAAAAGTCATAAGTACTCTTTTGATAAATATTTTTAATCATTATATCAAATAAAATTAATTTTACTTATCACAAAAAAATCATTAAGATTACAAAAAACAAAATAAGGAAAATTTCATGCATAAAAATATATATAAACATAGAAAATTTGAAGCTTTTTTACTGCTTTTTACTCTTGCTTTTTGTGCTTTTGCTATTTCTGAGCTTAATTTTTTTAAAAATCTTGGAATTTCAGCTTTAATCATAGCCGTGATTTTAGGAGCTTTAATAGGAAATTTAGCACATCAAAATGCAAATTTACTCAAAAAATCAGGAGTTTTAGGCATAGCAACAAAAGAAATTTTAAGACTTGGAATTATACTTTATGGTTTTAGAATTACTTTTAATGATTTAGAAAAAGTTGGATTAAATGGAATTTTATTAGCATTTTTAGTAGTGTTTTCTACCTTTTTTATAGGGCTTTTACTAGGAAAATTATTTAAACTTGATCTTAAAGAAAGCATACTTATAAGTAGTGGCTCAAGTATTTGTGGAGCAGCTGCTGTGATGGCAAGTGAAAGCATTGTTAAAGGTGGCTCTGCTAAAGTTGGCGTAGCAGTTTGCACTGTGGTTGTGTTTGGAACTTTGGGGATGTTTTTATATCCTTTGGCTTGGAATTTAGGCTGGTTTGATTTTTTTAGTTTAAAGCAAATGGGGTATTTCATGGGAGCAAGCTTGCATGAAGTTGCACATGCTGTTGCAGCAGGTGAAGCTGTGCAAGCAGGGGATGGCGCTGTCATAGAAAAAATGATGCGTGTTTTAATGCTAGTACCTTTTTTAATTTTTTTAAGTCTTTTTTCATTGAAATTTCTAAGCAAAAATAATGAAAAAATCTCCATTAAAGCAAATATTCCTTATTTTGCTTTGTGGTTTTTATTTGCTTGTGGTATTAGCTCACTTGAAATATTAAATACCGATTTTGCGCTTAGCTATATAAAACCAAGTATACAAACCATAGACACACTTTTGCTTTCTATGGCTATGGTAGCTTTGGGAGTAAATATCCATAAAAATATTTTAAAAAATGCAGGTTTTAAACCATTTTTGATGGCATTTTTGCTTTTTATATGGTTAATCTTTATATCAATTAACTTAATTTTCCTATTAAATTTATAATATGTTTCATAATGAAACATATTATAGTATTTTATATTTTTTTATTAATTTAATATTTATTTTTTACTACTTTATATTTAAATAGTATTATAATTGTGTTGAAAGAAAATAAATACCAAAAAAGGAGCTAACATGTTTACGCCTAAAACAAAATGTGAATTAGTTGCTCTTGTTAGAGAAGAGCTTATTGCCTTAGATGAAATCGATGTAAGCTTAATCACGGATATGTCTTATTTATTCTACTATTCTACTAGGACTAACTTTGATGGTATAGAAAAGTGGAATGTATCAAATGTTAAAGATATGTCTTATATGTTTTATTGCTGCAAAAGCTTTAATCATGATATTTCTAAATGGAATGTTAGAAATGTTGAAAACATGGAAGGAATGTTTTTTGATTGTGAATCTTTTGATCAAGACTTATCTTCTTGGAATATGTCAAATGTTAAAGATACTAAGTATATGTTTTGCAATTGTCTTAAATTTAATCATAAAGTAGAAAATTGGGATGTGCATAATGCCATTACAATGGCACATATGTTTGAAAACTGCAAACAATTTGATCAAGATTTATCAAGATGGGATGTACACAATGCTAAAACAATGGCGTTTTTATTGCACAATTGTACTAATTTTCATCATGATGTTAAAAAATTAGATATTGACAAAAACTGCAATGTTCAAAAAATACTAGGACATGAAGAAATACAAAATAAATATGCTATAAAACATTAATCGCAAGGTAAGCTATTGCTTACCTGCTTGGTTAATCCAAAGTCCCATAGCAATCACAACAATAACCTGCCCTAAAAATCCTTGAAATACGCTAAATAATCTTAACAAAGAACTAACAGGTGTTACATCGCCAAAACCTATCGTTAGCATAGTAACTCCGCTAAAATAATAACAATCAACCAAACCTTTTATTCTATTTTGAATTTGAGGTTTTAACTCATCATTTAAAGAC
This sequence comes from Campylobacter sp. IFREMER_LSEM_CL2101, assembly GCF_025771825.1. Lineage (NCBI taxonomy): Bacteria > Pseudomonadati > Campylobacterota > Epsilonproteobacteria > Campylobacterales > Campylobacteraceae > Campylobacter > Campylobacter sp. IFREMER_LSEM_CL2101. The sequence goes on along the minus strand of NZ_JAKMQZ010000001.1, from coordinate 84,052 downwards.
CAAAAATTATGAATTCCTCTTATAGGTGTTTGAAACTGCACTTCTATGATTTTTTCTTGCAAATCCACAATATCTAAATTTTCATTTTTTTGAGTAGCTATTAACATTCTATTATAATTATCTACATCGCAAGAAAAATAATACAAATTCCCATACGCAAACCATATCAAAACATAAGCATATAAAATAATAAAAAATTTTTCTTTAATATTAATCTTACTACTAAAAGCAGCCCAAATACTAATAAGCAAAAACATCATCAATGCTATAGCCACCATAATAGGAATAATATTTAAAATTAAAAATAAAATTTCAGAAGTAATTTTACCTGTTGCATAAATAGCAAGTTCATCAAATAAAAAACTACAAAACAAAGGCACCATAGCAAGCAAAGTCCAAACAAAAAGAAATTGTTTGGTGCTTTTATGATAAATGCTAATATAGTGATTTAAAAGTCTATGGTGCAACATTAGCGAATCAGCAATAAAGGTTTTTTAGCCTTAGTTAAAATATCATTTGTCAAACTACCAAATAAAATACTTTTTAACCAGTGATGTGAATAAGCCCCCATAATCAATAAATCTATATCATTTTGCTCACCAAAATCAAATAAAGCTTGAGTAATCTCTCCACTTAAATGCTGAGTTTGTACATTTAAATTTGCTTCTTTAAAAATTTGACTTACTTGAGCTAATAACTCACAAGAAGCTTTTTCATCTTTAGAAACATTTACTACATAACGCTTTGCTTCTTTAAAAATAGGTCTTTTAATGGCTTGCTCTATAGCCTTTTTAGCTAAATTACTCCCATCATAAGCCATCATCACACTTTTAATCTCTTTAAAAGCAGAATTTACAAGCAAAATAGGCACATTTAAAGCTCTTACTAATTCTTCTGTATGAATGCCTATTTTGTTTTTCTTACCTCCGCCTTTTAAACCTGCTATGGCTAATCTTATTTGATCATTGTATTCTTTTAAAACCTCTTCCAAATCTCCATCTCTTTGCACACTAAAGCATTCTTTTACGCCTTGTTCTTTTGCATAAGCACAAAATTCTTCTAAAATTCTTTGCCCTTTTTTGCAAAGATTTTCATTTTTTTGACTTTGCTCTTCTACCAAATCTTCAATCACACATCCGCTAGCGCCTATGCCAAAACTACAAGCTAATTCAGCATTGGTAAAATTTGGTTCTATAGTGTATAAAAACATTAAAGGTAAATCTAGCTTTTTAGCTAAATACACCCCATAATGCAAACTTTCCCTACAAGGCTCTAAAACATCCACACAAACTAAAATTTTTTCCATTTAATATCCTTTTGTAGTATTAATCTTGTGCTTTTTGCGCTATTAAAACACCTTCTATGATTTTTTTAATATCCCCATCTAAGATATTATCAACCTGTGAAAAAGCTTCATTTGAACGTGTGTCTTTGACTTGTTGATAAGGAAAAAGCACATAAGAGCGGATTTGATGCCCCCAGCCTATCTCACTTTTTTCGCTTGAATTTGCTTCATCTTGTTGTCTCATAAGCTCAAGTTCATAAAGGCGTGATTTTAGCATTTTAAAGGCTGTGGCTTTGTTTTTATGTTGGCTTCTATCGTTTTGACATTGCACTACTATACCACTTGGCATATGAGTTATGCGCACTGCTGATTCAGTTTTATTAACATGCTGTCCACCCGCTCCACTTGCTCTATAATAATCAATCCTTATATCTTTTTCTTCAATTTCTATTTCAATATCATCATCAAGTTCAGGTGAAACCATCACACTAGAAAAACTCGTATGGCGACGCCCTGCACTATCAAATGGAGAAGTTCTTACTAAACGATGAATGCCATTTTCAGCTTTTAAATACCCATAAGCATTTTCACCTTTTACCAAAAAGCTCACATCCTTAAGCCCTGCCTCTTCGCCTTCTTGAAAGTCAAGTGTTTCTACTTTAAAACCTTCTCTTTCGCAAAATCTCAAATACATCCTATAAAGCATGCTAGCCCAGTCATTACTCTCCGTTCCGCCTGCTCCTGGGTGAATGGAAACTATAGCATTTTTACCATCATTTTCCCCACTTAAAAGCATAGAAATTTCAAGATTTACGATAAGATCCTCTAGCTTGTTTGCATCTTCAAATAAAGCTTCTATGGTATCTAAATCATTTTCACTATTTGCTAGATCAAAAAGCTCGCTTGCATCATTTAAAGCATTGAAAGCGTTCTCGTAGTTTTTTAATAAATTTGAAATTTTAGTTTTTTCTTTACCTATAACGCCTGCTTGTTTTACATCACTCCAAAAAGAAGGGGAATTTTCTAAATTTTCTATTTCTTTTAATCTTGCTTTTATCTCTTCAGGCTTAATAATAGAAGCGATATTTCCAACTTTGTTTTTTAATTTTTTTAAAAGTTCGCTGTATTCGTAATTATCCATAAAAATTTTCTTTCTAATTTTGATATAATTTAATCTTATAATTTTAGCAAAAAAATAAAATATTTAAAGTGAGAAATATGCCAAAACTTTTTTTAATGTCTTTAGGTTGTAATAAAAATTTAGTTGATAGCGAAATCATGCTTGGAAGATTAAGTGATTATGAAATTTGTGATGAGCCAAGCATAGCTGATGTTTTGATTGTAAATACCTGTGGCTTTATAGATAGTGCTAAAAAAGAAAGCATAAATGCGATTTTAGACTTACACGAGCAAAGAAAAAAAGATTCATTGTTAGTTGTAACAGGTTGTTTGATGCAACGCTACCGCGAGGAATTAATGAAAGAACTACCTGAAGTTGATCTTTTTACCGGTGTGGGAGATTATGAAAAAATTGATGAAATGATACTTAAAAAAACTAATCTTTTTTCAAATTCCACTTACTTGCAAGATAAAAATACCAATCGTGTAATCACAGGATCAAATTATCACGCTTTTATCAAAATAGCTGAAGGATGTAATCAAAAATGTTCATTTTGCGCTATACCAAGTTTTAAAGGCAAACTTAAATCAAGAAGCTTAGAAAGTATTATAAATGAAGTAAAAGAGCTTGTTAAAAAAGGCTATAAAGACTTTTCTTTTATTGCTCAAGATACAAGTTCGTATTTGTTTGATCAAGGTCAAAAAGATGGCCTTTTAAAGCTTATTGAAGCTATAGAAAATATCCAAGGTGTAAAGGCTGCTAGAATTTTATATCTATATCCAACAAGCATTAGTAAAGAAGTGATAGAAAAAATCATTCAATCAAAAGTTTTTGTAAATTATTTTGATATGCCTTTACAACACATCAGTGATAATATGCTTAAAATCATGAAACGCGGAGCTAATAAAGCTAAATTAATCGAACTTTTAAATTTAATGAAACAAGCTCCAAATTCATTTTTACGCACAGGTTTTATAGTAGGACACCCTGGAGAGAGTGATGAGGACTTTGAAGAATTATGCGCTTTTATAAAAGAATTTGGTTTTGATAGAATTAGTGTTTTTGCTTATTCTAAAGAAGAAGATACCGCAGCTTTTGACATGGAACAAATTCCTAGTAAGATCATCAATGCAAGATTGAAAGTGATAGAAAAAATCGTCGATGAATGTATAGAAAAAAGTTTTAATCAACAAGTTAGTAAAAAAACTTTAGCATTTTGTGAAGGTCAAAGCTCTGAAGGAGAATTTTTCATCGGTGCAAAAGATTTGCGTTGGGATAGAAATATTGATGGAGAAATTCTCATCAATGAAAGCGATTGTGGAGATTTAGAAATGGGTGAGCTTTATGAGTGTGAAATCACGCAGAGCTTAGATAAAAAACTCATTGCAAAAGCTTTAAGAAAGTTTGATGATTGATAGCAAATATTTAAATCATTTAAAGCAAGGGAAAAATCTTTTAGCATTTTCTCATGGGAGTGATTCTAGTGCTTTATTTTTCATGCTTTTAGAAAAAAATATAGATTTTGATCTTGCTTTTATAAACTACAAAACTCGCAAAAATAGTGATAAAGAAGAACAAAGTGCCAAAGAATTAGCCAAGCGTTTTCATAAAAAAATTTACATCAAAACTGCACCCAAGATAACAAAAAATTTCGAAGCTTGCGCAAGAGCTTTGCGTTATGAATTTTTTGAAGAACTTTGCAAAAATCACTCTTATGATAATCTTTTACTAGCTCATCATTTAAATGATAAACTAGAATGGTTTTTAATGCAATTTTCTAAAGGTGCAGGGCTTAGAGAATTACTTGGCTTTAAAGATATTGAAAAAAGAAAATATTTTACTATCATAAGACCCTTGCTTGAAATTCCAAAAAAAGAAATTTCAAACTACCTAAAAGAAAACAATATCACTTATTTTCATGATGAGAGTAATGATGATGAAAAGTATTTTAGAAATTTTATACGCAAAAATTTTGCTAATGAGTTTTTAAAGCTTTATCCAAATGGAGTAAAAAAGAGCTTTAAATACCTAGAAAAAGACTTAAAAGAAGAAAATATTTGTGAATTTAAAAATATTTACATTACTCATAAAGATGAAAGTTTAATCGCAAAATGTTTTAAAAAACTTGGAGTACTTTTAAGTGCCAAACAAAGACAAGAAGCTTTAAAAGGCGATGGAGTGATTTCACATAAAATAGGCATTGTTTATATACAAGAAAAAGTGTTGATTTTTCCTTTTGTAAGTTGTGAGAAAATGCCAAAAGAATTTAAAGAAATTTATAGAAAAGCAAAAATCCCTAAACTCTTAAGAGCGTATTTATACACAAAAAATATTGATATAAAAGAGCTTATGCAAGCTCTTTTATGATTTCTTCAAAAAGTTCTTTTACCCTTGCTTCTAAAAAGTCTTTAAATTCAGCACTTGTAGCTTCGGTACGCATGATAAGATATGGACTTGTATTAGAAGCACGCAAAAGCGCCCAGCCTTCTTTAAAGGTGATTCTAACTCCGTCAATTTCATTGCAATCAAGCACATTTTCAAAAGCGTTTGCTTTTACTTTTTCTTTAAATTTTTCTATGATTTGAAATTTATTTTCCTCACTAACCTTAAGCTTAATCTCTTCACTTGCATAAAGTTTTGGCAATTCTTTAACTAATTTTTCTATATCAAAACCATTTACTAAAAGCTCTAAGGTTCTTAAAAATGCATAAATTCCATCATCATAACCAAAATATCTATCTTTAAAGAAAATATGCCCACTAAGCTCTGCTGCTATGTCGATATTTTGCTCTTTCATCATTTTTTTAATGTTAGAATGCCCGGTCTTACCCATCATGATAAAACCAAATTTAGCTACCTCATCGAAAAGATTTTTAGAACATTTTACTTCACCTAAAACTCTAGGATTTTTTATATTTTTAGCAAATAAATAGCAAAGTTCATCGCCCTTAAATACATAATCTTTACTTACGACTACTAAACGATCTCCATCTCCATCAAAAGCAAAGCCCATTTTTGCATTTTCATTTTCTTTTAACACAACTTGCAATGCGTGTAAATTTTCAAGCTCTGTTGGATCGGGCGCGTGATTTGGGAAATTTCCATCAGGATTTTCAAATAAAATTTGCGCATTAAGATTTAATTTTTCCACCAAAGGCTTTATAATCACTCCAGTAGCTCCATTTGCGCAATCAATGATGATTTTTTCTTTATAGTCCTTAAGATGTGAAAAATGTTTAGCTAAAAAGTCTATATATAAGCTTTTAACATCATAATTTTCATATCTTAAATCATCATTGATTTCAAGTTCTAAATACTCTTGCACTGTTAAAGAAAGCTTTTTCAAATCAGCACCAAAAAAACTTTCTTTATTAATCGTGATTTTAAAGCCATTGTATTCTTTTGGATTGTGTGAGCCTGTTATCATGATATTTGCATCAAAAATATCATCAAAAAACAAACTAAAATACCCCATAGGAGTTGGTGCTAAGCCTATATTGAAAACTTGCATATTAGCTTTATTTAAACCACTGATTAAATAATTAAAAAGTTCATTTGCACTATATCTTGCATCATAACCTACGCTTACCTTCTCACAACCCCTTGCTTTCATTTCTAAACCCAAAGCATAGCCTATGGCTTTTACACTTTTTTCATTTAACTCACTTGGGTAAAGCCCTCTTATATCATACTCTCTAAAAATCAAATCTAACATTTTAATCCTTTTGTCTTCTAAGTTCTAATTTTGCTTGTTTTAAACTTTCTTCTATGTTTTCATTTTTGCTTGATAAACAAAGTTTAATTTCTAATTTTGCATTTTGCTCTTTCAATTCAAAACTATATTTTTGCATAAAATTTTCAAGCATTTGAAGCTTGCTTTGTACAAAAGCCATGTTTTCATTTTCAAATACAATAATGAAATAATCCTTATCATCTTTAAAAACTCTAGCGTGTAAAGCTTTTTTTAAAATCCTAGCAAACTCATACATTATAAACTCGCCCATTTTTGAGCCTTTTTGATGATAAATTTCATTGATATTTTTTACTTCAATCAAGGCTAAATGAAAATTTTCAAGTCCTTGAGCATATCTTCTTAAGGCTTTTAAATTTGGCAAATTGGTTAAAGTATCAAAAAAGGCTATTTTATAAGCTTTATATGCTAAAAATCCTATCAACACTAAAGAAGCAAATTCATAATAACCCAAATCAACATTATTATAAAATAAAAATTGCACGCTCAAGCCCATATAAGCTAGCAAAAAATGAAAATCATTGTTTTTAAAATACGAAAATAATAAAAATATCATTCCCACCCAAAACACACAAAAGCTTAACTCACTAATAGGCTTAAAAAATTGCGTTGAAAGGCCAAAAATTTCACTTGTAATGCTTGCATTAAAATTAGTACTTGTGCTAAGTATTAACGCTACAAAACCCATGAAGGCTAAATACGCAAATTTAATGAGATTAATTCTTTCAAACACAAGTTTGCTATCTTGTAAAAACACAAAAAGCACAAAAGAAAAAGGTAAAAATACCGAGATAAACAAATGCGCTTGATATTCACTTGCTACTAAAGATAAAGCCCTAGCACATAAAATTAATAAAAGTAAGAAAAAAATCTTATTTTGCTTAAAAAAATAAGCTAAAAATAAAGCTAAGATATTAAAAACCAAAGTCATACTAGGCAATGTTTTTAACAATAAATACGAAAAATCCAAAATAATAAACCTTTTTTTGTTAAAATTATAGCAAAAATATTTTAAGGATATTAATGGTAGAAGTAAAAAATCTCACTATGCGTTTTGCAAATCAACTTTTATTTGAAGATGTAAATTTAAAATTAAACCGTGGTGAAAGATATGGACTTATAGGCGCAAATGGCGCAGGAAAATCAACCTTTTTAAAAATTCTCTCAGGTGAAATAGAATCAAGCAGTGGAGAAATTTGCATAGATCCAAATTTAAAAATCGCAGTGTTAGGACAAGATCAATTTGCTTTTGAAAATTACACTATCAAAGATGCGGTAATGTGTGCAAATAAAAGATTATATGATGCGCTAAAAGAAAAAGAAAAACTTTATATGAGTGAAGAATTTACCGATGAAATCAACGATAGATTAAGCGAGCTTGAAATCATAACAGCAGAAGAAGATCCAAACTATGATTGCGAGCTTAGATGTGAAAAAATTCTTAGCTCTTTAAATATTAAAGATTTTAATGCTCTCATGAGTACTTTACAAAGTGCGGATAAATTTAAAGTTTTATTAGCACAAGTGTTATTTTTAGGTGCTGATGTGTTATTTTTAGATGAGCCTACAAACAACCTTGACTTAGAAGCTATTTCTTGGCTTGAAAATGAGCTTTTAAGACATGAGGGAACTTTAGTAGTAATTAGCCATGATAGACATTTTCTAAATAAAGTTTGTACAAGAATTTTAGATGTAGATTTTAAACAAATACGTGATTTTGCCGGAAATTATGATGATTGGTACATGGCTTCAACCTTACTTGCTAAACAAGCTGAACTCAAACGTGATAAAACTTTAAAAGAAAGAGAAGAATTAGAAAATTTCATACGTCGTTTTAGCGCTAATGCTTCAAAAGCCAAACAAGCTACAAGCAGGGCTAAAGCTTTAGAAAAACTTGAACTTGAAGAGATTAAAACTTCAAGCAGGCGTGATCCTAGCATAGTTTTTAGAACAAATAGAGAAATAGGAAATGAAGTTTTAGAATTAAAAGGTATTAGCAAGGCTTATGATAAAACTTTATTTGAAAATTTAGAATTAAAATTAGAAAAAGGCGATAAAATAGCCTTAATTGGCGCAAATGGTGTTGGGAAAAGCACTTTAGCTAAAATCATCGCATCAAAATTAGAACCCGATAGTGGCCATATTCACCTTGGTGCTACCATAGAAATGGGATATTTTTCACAAGATACAACGAATTTAATTAATGAAGATTTGAAACTTTATGAATGGCTAATGAGTGAAAAATTCAAAGATTTAGACGAAATTCGCAAATGTCTTGGTAGAATGCTCTTTAGCGGAAGCGATCAAGAAAAAATGGCTTCTAGTTTAAGTGGAGGCGAAAAACACCGCTTAATGCTTTCAAAATTAATGTTAGAGCGTGGAAATTTCTTGCTTTTAGATGAACCGGATAATCATTTAGATCTTGAAAGTATCATTGCATTAGGCGAAGCCTTGTATAATTTCAAAGGTTGTGTGATATGCATAAGCCACGATAGAGAGCTAATTAGTGCTTTTGCTAATCGTATATGGTTTTTAGAAGATGGGAAATTAACAGACTTTAAAGGAAGTTATGACGAATTTTTAGGAGGTTTAGAATGAATTCGTTTAAGATAAAATATGCAGCTGGTTTTGGACATTTTACTCAAAATCACAGAGGCTTTGGCCCAACTATTTATGTAGAAGAAAGTATTGATTTTCAAAGCGAAAAAGATTATTTTGACTATGTTGAATTTTATGAGAAATTCAGCAAGGAAGATGATACTTATTTTCACATTTCATTTTTAGAAGATCGCCCTTTAACTTCTCAAGAATTAGAAAGTAGAAATGCCTATAGAAAACTGAGAGATGAGCGCTGTAACAAAGCTAGAGAAGAGTTTATTAAAAACAATGAAATAGAAGCTGAATACTACCCAACTCATGGTGATTAAGGAATGATTTTTGCTTGTTTTTTCCTTGTAATATTTTGAAAGGAGAAAACATGCAAGTTAACCATGATAATTTATCGGTTAAAGAGTATGGATATGGTCAAAGTAGTGCTTATAAAAGCACTCAAGGAGCTAATGAAGACTTTATGTCTTTACTTAGTCAAAACAATAGTGAAAATTTAAACGAGCAAAGCATAAAACTTGATGAGCTTTTTTCAAAAGCTATGAGTCAAGATCAATTTAGCACAGGAATTTTTAGCTCAAATATGTCAAATATTTATAATTATCGTTTTAGAGGACAAAACGAAACTCCTATGCAAGCTAATATAGAAGAAAAACAAGAGCCACAAAAAGATATGGTAAAAGATCTTTTAAGTTCTTTATAAAAATGAAGTAAGCAAACGCTTACTTCCAAATAAGTCCACTAAATTCAAATTCTTTTGCAAATTTTTTAAATTCCTCTTCTTCTTTTGCATTAACGCTTAAAATCAATTCAACATTTTCTTGAAATTTTTTTTCATAAGAAATGTTATTTTTATTCAAAAAATGCTCAAATCTTGCATAAAGATAAAAAGGAATGTTTAAAATTAAAATATTTTTAGCTTCAAATTCTAAAAGCGTTGCGTTTAAAATAGCTTCATTTGTAGCTTCACTATAAGCTCTTACCAGACCACCTGTACCAAGTTTAATCCCTCCAAAATAACGCACCACAATCACCGCACAATTAACAAGCAAAGCCCCTCTTAAGACATTCAAACAAGGCATTGCAGAAGTTCCTTTTGGCTCACCATCATCGCTTTTATCTTCTATGATTTGATCAAATTCGTTTAAATACCTATAAGCATATACAAAATGCACGGCTTTCAAATGCTCGTTTCTTAGTTTTTGCATTAAAGTTTGAAAATCTTCAAAAGGACATAAAAAAGACAAAAAAGTTGATTTTTTGATTTCTATTTTTGCTTGATAAATTTGATCAATGGTTTTCATATTTTCCTTAATTTAGCTATAATATTTAAATAAAATTATAATCAAAACAACTTATAAAAATTTAAGGATAAACTATGCTTCAAACTTGTATTTTTCCTGCAGCAGGTTATGGTACTAGATTTTTACCTGCCACAAAAACCCTACCTAAAGAAATGTTACCTATACTAACTAAACCTTTAATTCACTATGGTGTAGATGAGGCTTTAGAAGCTGGTATGGAAACTATGGGTTTTGTTACAGGGCGTGGAAAAAGGGCTTTGGAGGATTATTTTGATATTTCATATGAACTTGAGCATCAAATTGCGGGTACTAAAAAAGAATATCTTTTAAGTGAAATAAGAACACTCATAGATCGTTGCACTTTTACTTTTACAAGACAAAATGAAATGAAAGGCTTAGGAGATGCAGTTTTAAAAGCAAAGCCTTTAGTGCAAGATGAAGCTTTTGGGGTAATTTTGGCAGATGATTTATGTGTGAATGAAGATGGGGTAAATGTTTTAGCTCAGATGGTAAAAATTTATGAAAAATACCGCTGCTCTGTTATAGCTGTAATGGAAGTTGAAGCCAATCAAGTTTCAAACTATGGGGTTATAGCTGGAAATGCTGTGGAAGAGGATTTGATCATGGTAAATTCTATGGTAGAAAAACCTGATCCAAAAGATGCTCCAAGTAACTTAGCTATCATAGGAAGATACATTCTAACGCCTGATATTTTTGGCATTTTAGAAAATACTAAAGCAGGTAAAAATGGAGAAATTCAACTAACCGATGCTTTACTTTCACAAGCAACTAATAATATGGTTTTAGCTTATAAATTCAAAGGAAAAAGATTTGATTGTGGAAGCGTAGAAGGCTTTGTGGAAGCGACAAATTATTTTTATGAGAAAAGTAAAAATGCTAAATAATACTTTATTTTTTAAAACCCAAGATTTTAAAAAAATCACTGCTTATGCAAATAGAATGAATGATGAGTTAGAAAGTGGCGATATAGGATATTATCACTTAGTAGATACAAGCTTTGATTTAATCAAAGAAAGTAAAGAATTTATCGCTACTAAAGCTCATATAGAAAATATCGTTTTAGTAGGTATGGGTGGATCAAGTTGTGGGGTTAAAGCTTTAAAAGAGCTTTTATTTGATCAAGTAGAAGAAAAAAAACTTTTTATTATTGACAATACCTCCTCACATACTTTTACCCAAACTATGCAAAAAATAAATCCTCAAAAAACACTTTTCATCATAGCAAGTAAATCAGGTACAACTATAGAAGTAATTTCTTTATTTAAACTCATCATTGCTCATTTTGATTTTAAAAATGAAAATTTACACGAAAACTTTGTGTTTATTACTGATTTTGAATCAAAACTTCACAAACTAGGTGAAGAATTAAACATAAAATGCTTTTTTATACCTAAAAATGTTGGAGGTAGATTTAGTGTTTTATCTGCTATTGGTATTGTTCCTTTGAGCTTTTGTGGCTATGATACTAAAGCCTTATTAGAAGGTGCAAAAGCTTGTTATGTGGATTTTTTTGAAAAAAAATGTGATCAAATTTTGCAAAAGGCTTATCATTATTGCACGCATAAAAGTGCACATATTAATGTGCTTTTTTCTTATGGAGATGCTTTTAAAGGTTTTAATGAATGGTATATTCAACTAATTGCCGAAAGTCTAGGTAAAAAACAAGGCTTTAAACGCATAGGTTTAACTCCTATTGCTTTAATTGGTGCTAGAGATCAGCATAGCTTTTTACAACTTATCATGGATGGACCCAAAGATAAAACTGTTACTTTTTTAAAAATCAAAGATAGTCAAAAATCTCCTAGTATCCCAAATATAAGCTTTAATCATTTACAAAATTGTGATTTTACTAATGAGGTTAATTTACACGATCTTTTAAACGCACAATGTGATGCAACCATGCATGCTTTGATTGCTGAAAATTTAAGTGTTGATGTCATAGAACTTGAAAAATTAGATGCTTATCATTGTGGGTATTTGATGTATTATTATGAGTTATTTACTTCTGCATGTGGCATTATGCTTGGAATTAATACTTATGATCAACCTGGCGTAGAAGTAGGAAAATTAATACTCAAAAATATATTAAGTAAATAAATTTGCTTTATTGTAAAAAAAGAGTATAATGAAAATATAATAATTACTAACATTAAAATTTATTAGATAATAATTATTATTATTTAAGAATTTTATGTTATAATTTTAAAAATAAAAAAGGAGATAACATGTCAGTAACAAAACAATTATTACAATTACAAGCGGATGCTCATAGTTTATGGATTAAATTTCATAATTATCACTGGAATGTAAAAGGTTTACAGTTTTTCTCAATTCATGAATATACAGAAAAAGCTTATGAAGAAATGGCAGAGCTTTTTGATGATTGCGCTGAGAGAGCTTTACAACTAGGAGAAAAAGCTATCGTTTGTTCAAAAACATTACTAGAAAATGCAAAAGCACCTAAGGTTCAAAAAGACTGCTTTACTCCAGTAGAAGTCTTAGAGCTTATTAGAGAAGATTATAAATATCTCTTGGCTGAATTTAAAAAGCTAAATGAAGAAGCTGAAAAAGCAAGCGATACTACAACAGCAGCATTTGCTCAAGAAAATATTGCAAAATATGAAAAAGTTCTTTGGATGCTTAATTCAACTATCCAAAATACTTGCTCTATATAAGAATTTATAATGTTTTTTGACTTGCAAAGCTTTATTGCTTTAAGTCAAAAAACAAATTTAGCCTCTCAAGAAAAACTACTCTTATTAAAACTCCATACTCATTTTAAAAAAAATATCGATTTATTGCAAAAATTATATGATTATAGTTTGGTAGCTTATTGTGCTAATGTATATTTAAATCAAAGCTTGAAAAAAGAAGGTTTGCAAAAACACAAAGCCATTATAAAAGCTTTAACTAATCCTTTTTATAAAAAAGAAAAAATCCCCGTAGGTGGTTTAAACAATACATTTTTAGCTTTAAAATTTGTAAAAAATTATGAAATACTTGAGCACATCAATGAAACACACCCTCAATCTAAAATGGGTTTTAGAGCTAGTTTTATTTATGATAAAAAAAGAAAAAATTATATTTTAGCCTTTGCAGGAAGTGATTTAAATCCTTTGTGTTTTGATTTTAAAGATCTTTATAGTGATTTTTTGATTTTACTTAACAAAACTCCAAAAGGTCAAATTCAATCCATGCAGTATTTTTATAATCAACTCAAACAAAAATACACCATTGATAAAAAACTCATCATCATAGGGCATTCTTTAGGAGGATATCTAGCTCAAGCTTTTGCAAGAACCTTTCCTAACGCGGTAAAAGAAGTCTATGCCTTTCAAGCACCTGGTTTAAATCAAAATTTCAAAAATCATTCTTATATAAATTTTCATATAAATACCACCCATAATTTAAATTTCAAAACTTACAAATGGTGGAATTTTAATTTTGTGCAAAAACTTTATAAAAAAGATAGCAAAGAGATTTTACTACATACAGGAAGCATTAAACATCATCCTAGCGTGTGTATTTATAAACTGCATGAATTATTTAAAATTCTTAACCCATAAGGGCTAAGAATTAATGTAAATCTTCATTAAGTTTTACAGCCTTTTTATTAAAAGCTGCTATCATCACTCCACTTTGAGAATCTTGTCTAAAATGTAAGCCATTTAATCCTGCTAATTCTAAACCTTTGTATATATCTTTATCAAATTTAAAATCAGGATTGATTTTTTGAAGTTCTTCTTTATTTTTTAAAGCAAATTTAGTCCCTTCTAAAACAGCAATACCCGCATCAACGATACAATTATCCCCTAAAGGAATCCCCGTAACTGAATTTGCACCCAAAAGACAAGCTTTACCAATGCTAATAGCATTACCACTTGTACCACTTAAAACACCAAGTATAGAAGCACCACCTCCTACATCGCTACCTTCACCCACAACAGCTGAAGAACTAATGCGTCCTTCTACCATACAAGCTCCAGTTGTACCTGCATTAAAATTCACATAAGCAGCCCCTGGCATTATAGTAGTACCTGCAGCTAAAACCGCACCCATTCTTACTTTAGAACTTTCTAAAATTCTAGTATTATCCTCAGGAATAACATGAGCTAAAAATCTTGGAAATTTATCTACATAATCTATCCTTGGATATCTTCCACTCATTTTTAAATCAATCTCATTTTCTCTTAAAAAGTCCAAATCAATAGGCTTATTATCGCTCCATGCAACATTTGGTAAAATCCCAAAAGCACCTGTTAAATTTAAACTTCTTAAAGGTACTTTTTTATTTGAAAGTAAGTAAAGTTTTAAATATACACTTTCTAAACTTTTTGGCGCTTCATCTTCAAAAATACAAACAAAGGAAAAAGCATTTTCTCTAAAATTTTCCTTGGCTGCTTTAATTGCTTCTATATTTTTATGGCCTTGCTCTTGCAAAAATGGCGCAAAACATTCAAGCGCAAAATCCAAATCTTCTTTAATTAAAGTAGCCACAAACTCACTTTCATTAAAATCAACATCAACCCCTCTTCTAAAAAAAGCTTCAAACATAACAGCTGCAGCGGCATAATTTTGCTCAAAATTAATCACACCAAAATTAGCTTGAAGTTTTTTATTAGGATCAACTTGACTTAGATCAAGTCTTGCTATAGCAAAAGCTTTAGGCTTTTTATAATTAATCCTTTGTTCGATTTGCTTGATTAAATTTAAAAATTCTTCTTTACTTTCTATTGGCATATTTTCCTCCTTATTGCGAGCACGCGCTTTTGCCATTCATTATAGGTTGAATAGCTGAATTATCTACTTTACCTTCTTGATTAACTTTTTCTATAAATTCCCAAATTTTTTCAGCAGCTTGTAAATATCTTTTTGAACTTACACTCTCAGGCATATAAAAACTCACAGGCTTACCACTATCTCCACCTTCTCTTACACTCATTTCGATAGGAATTTGAGCTAAAACTTCACATTTATAAGCTTTTGCCATTTCTTCTGTAGTGCCTTTACCAAAGATATCATATTCTTTACCATTATCAGGGCATAAAAAGCCACTCATATTTTCTATAATACCCGCAACAGGAATGTGTAATTTTTCAAACATATCTAGCGCTCTTTTGCTATCATCTAAAGACACTACTTGAGGAGTACTTACACACACACCTGCACTCACTGGCACGCTTTGAGCTAGGGTAATTTGTGCATCACCCGTTCCAGGAGGCATATCAAGTAATAATACATCAAGCTCAGGCCAAAGCACATCAGCTAAAAGCTGCTCAATTGCCTTCATAATCATAGAGCCACGCCACATCAAACCTTTACCTTCTTCTATTAGCACACCCATACTCATCATATAAACCCCATGAGATAAAATAGGACGAATTTTTTGGCCTACAATTTCAGGTTTGCTTTTACTCTCACCTAGCATTCTTGGTATATTTGGCCCATAAATATCTGCATCTAAAAGCCCTACTCTTTTGCCCATTTTAGCTAAAGAAATCGCTAAATTTAAAGTTGTAGTACTTTTACCTACTCCACCTTTACCACTTGAAATCATAAGGAAATTTTTAATTTGTGGAGCGATATTTTTACCACTTCTTGAATTGCTTTTTTCTTCAGGAATTTTTGGTTGAATGATTTCTAAATTAAGCTCTAAATTTAAATCTTTTAAAGCATTTGCGATGTTTAGTCTAAGCTCTTGTGCAATTTGAGCATTAGCTGAAACGATTTCAACTACTATATGAGCTTGA
Source organism: Campylobacter sp. IFREMER_LSEM_CL2101 (assembly GCF_025771825.1). Taxonomy (NCBI): domain Bacteria; kingdom Pseudomonadati; phylum Campylobacterota; class Epsilonproteobacteria; order Campylobacterales; family Campylobacteraceae; genus Campylobacter; species Campylobacter sp. IFREMER_LSEM_CL2101. The sequence continues at coordinate 68,214 of NZ_JAKMQZ010000001.1, read as the reverse complement.
TTTTCATTTGCTTCAATTTTTTTTACAAAACCAAAACTAACTATATCTTTTTTAAAGCCTGGATATATAACTTGTTTTAGTCTTTCTTCGATTTTTTCCTTCAATTTTTCTCCTTGTTATTTAAAATGATTAATTCTACTAACAAAAATATAAATTTTGGCTTTTATGGTGTATAATATCGTAACATTAATAAGAAATTAAGGTGTAACAAATGTTAGATATTTCCTTGATTATGCTATCTGCGGGAGAATCATCAAGATTTAATGCTCCGGTAAAAAAGCAGTTTTTACGACTAGGCGAACAACCTTTATGGCTTTATGCTACTAAAAATTTAAGTTCTTTTTATCCTTTTAAACAAATAGTTGTTACTTCTGGTAATATTTCTTATATGAAAAAATTTGCCCCTGAATATAAATTTGTCCAAGGTGGTACAACTAGAGCACAATCTTTACTCAATGCTTTAAGTATGGTTGAGAGTGAATATGTTTTAGTCAGTGATGTTGCAAGGGTTTTGATTTCTAAAAACCTTTTTAATAATATCATAGAAAACCATGACAAAGCTGATTGTATTACACCTGTTTTAAAAGTAAGTGATACTACAATTTACGCTCAAGAAGCTATCGATAGAGATAAAATCAAACTCATACAAACCCCTCAACTTTCACGCACGAGTATGCTAAAAAAAGCTTTAGAGCAAAGCTCAAATTTCACTGATGATAGCACAGCTATACAAGCTATTGGTGGTAAAATTTGGTATGTACAAGGTGATGAGTTGGCTAAAAAAATTACCTTTAAAGAAGATTTAAAAAGCTTAAATTTACCAAAACCATCTTGGGATATTTTTAATGGAAATGGCTTTGATGTGCATGAATTTGGAGAGCAAAGAGCCTTGCTTTTGGGTGGAGTAAAAGTGCATGAAAATATGGGTTTAAAAGCTCATTCTGATGGAGACGTGCTAGCTCATGCGCTAATTGATGCGCTTTTGGGTGCAGCAGGGCTTGGAGATATTGGCGAACTTTTCCCAGATAATGATATGCAGTATAAAAACGCCGATTCTATGCTTTTATTGCAAAATGCTTATACTTTGGTGCAAAATTATGGCTTTGAGCTTGTAAATGCTGATATTACTATCATAGCCCAAACACCTAAGATGAAAGATTTTAAAGAAGCTATTGCTTTTAATATCGCTAAAACATTAAAAACTACGCCTAATAAAATCAATATCAAAGCTACCACCACAGAACATCTAGGATTTGTAGGAAGAAAAGAAGGTATTGCGGTTTTAGCTAGTGTAAATTTAAAATATTTTGATTGGATGAAATTATGAAAGTTTTAATAGTAGAAAATGAATTTTATTTAGCTCAAAGTATAGGTTCAAAGCTTAATTCTATAGGTTATGATTGTGATATTATCGCAAATGTTAATGAACTTGCTCATCATGATTATGAAATCATTTTACTTTCTACTAGTATGGCTAATTTTGAACATATTATAGAAATTTTTAAGCATAAAATCATTATTTTACTTATATCTTACATAAGCTCAGATACTGTTTTAGCGCCATTAAAAGCTGGCGCGAGTGATTATATACAAAAGCCTTTCATGATAGAAGAATTAATGCGTAAAATAAAGCATTTTCAAGAATTTAAAAAAATAAGTATTTTAAATCATACTTATCAATCTTACTTAAAACATAAATTTGAAACAGCAAAATTACCAAGTTTTGATTATAAAAAATTTAAATTGCCTTTGATTTTAAAAACCAACAATCAAATTTTTGCCGATCATTTTGTGTTTAATTATACTAATGAGCATAATATCGCAAATATTTATATAGATCTTTCACACCAACAAAATTTAGATAAGATTTTTAAGGATAATTCTTTATATTATTTAGTCAATTTTCAAACCTTAAAACCTTTAGAAAAAGAGAAAGTGTTAAATCTTGCTTTAAAAAAAGCTGTTATTATACATACAAGTACGAATATTGAACATAGTGAATTTCAAATTTTAGAACTAAATGAAGATGAAAAAAGCTTTGAAAGCAATGGGATTTTAACTATTGATGATTATGTTAAGCATATTATCATTAGTTATCAAAATGTCTTTCCTGATACAGATTTATCTAAAAAGTTAGGAATTTCAAGAAAGTCCTTATGGGAAAAAAGGAAAAAATATGGCATTACAAAGAAAAAATAGCATTATAATCTCAGAGGAAGAATACGAGGTTTTATGCTTTATCAAAGAAGGAATTTTTGGTTCTTTTACTAAGTTGATGAACCAAAAAGAAAGAGATGAAGTTCTAGCTACTGGAATGATCCATAATCAAAAAATTCCTTACACTCTAACCTTTGCACCCGCTAGCACAAAAGAAAATAATACTATTTTAGAAAATGCAAAAGTTGGCGATAAAATAGATTTTATCTGCAATGATAAAACCATAGGACATATCATTTTAGAAAGTAAATTTGAAAATGATAAAAACAGCAATGATATTTTTAGACCCAATGCTTGTTTAATTGATGATTTTGGAAAAACTTGCATTAGTGGGGAATTTGAAATTTATCATAACCATATCAAAGCTATTAAAGAAGATTTTGAAAAAATCAAAAAAAGACTCAATCCTTCCAATATCACTGCCATTGTTTCAAGTTTTGATCCTTTTCACAGAGCGCATGAGAGAATTTTAAGATGGGCTATAGAGCAATCTGATCTAGTAATTATTTTCCTTATAGAATCTTATGAAAGTAACGGTTTGAGCTTAAAACTTAAAAAGCGTTGTTTTGATGTTTTTGCTCAAAATTACTTACCATCTTCTAGGGTTTTACTCATACCTTTGCATAATATCAAAATTTTTGCCTCGCATTTAAATCCTGTTCTTGAGTGTGCTTTGGCTAAAAGTTTTGACTGCAATAAACTTTTTGTAGGACAAAATCACGCAGGGCTTGGAATGTATTTTAACCAAAACAGAGCCTTTACTGTGCTTGATGATTTTGCAAAAGATTATAATATAGAAGTAACCATACTTCCTGAATTTGTATTTTGTGATGAGTGCAAAATGATAGTAAGCACCAAATCATGCCCGCATGGAGCTCATCATCATATGAAATATCATGGTGATTCTTTAAAAAATTTACTCAGACTTGGTATCATTCCACCAGCAGTTTTTATAAGAAGAGAAATTTCAGCTTTGATTTTATCTGAGCTTTTTCCAAATCGCTTTCATAATAAACAAAATATCTATAGCAATCTTTTCCCTACGCATGGTATTTTAGAATATCGAAGCGATAAAGAATTTTATGAGCAACTTATAAAACTTCATCAAATGTCATATATGGTGTAATCATGCAAAAACTATTTTTAACTTTTTTTTATTCAGGTAGTGTTAATAAAGCTCCAGGAACTTTTGGCACGATAGCAGCGCTAATCCCTGCGTTTTTTATTTTAAGGTATTTGGGTATAGGAACTTTAATCTTACTTGCAATTTTGCTTTTCTTGGTTTCTATAAAAATCATCGATCAGTATGAAAAACAAACAGGCATACACGATGATAAACACATCGTTATAGATGAAGTTGTTGGGGTGTTTTTAGCTTTGGCAATTTGCGGACAGAGTGTTTTTACTTTTTTACTTTCTTTTGTTTTGTTTAGATTTTTTGATATCACAAAACCTTCTATCATAGGTAAAATTGACAAAAAAACCAAAGGCGGTTTAGGTGTAATGCTAGATGATGTTTTAGCAGGAATTTTCGCAGGTTTATTTAGTGCTGTGATTTATGGAATTTTACTTAAATTTGATCTTTTATGGTTTGATATAAGCATTATGGAGATATTTTAACTCCATAATTTTTTTGATTTAACTTCATTTATGATAAACTTTGCAAACTAAAAGGATAAAAAATGATTAAAAAAACGATGTTTGGTGCTTTGGCATTAATTTCTTTTATAGCATGTGCTAATGGAGTAGATTATAAATATGATCCAAGTAGAGGTTCTAAAGGTGGTTATGATTTATTCATTAAAACTTTAAAAAAAGATTATGGCTCTAATGTCGTGATAAAAAGTCTTAAAGATGTTGATTTAAATGCTTTAAAGCAAAGACACCCTGAAGTAGCTGAAGATTTTGAAGAGATAAAACCGACTCAAGATGAATTAGCTAAAGAGGTTGCAAATGGACAAATACAATATGGCGATGTTGTTTATATCAACTATAAAAATGGCGATTTGAATAAACATGAAATAGTTTATGGCATGTGTGATACAAGAAAATGGAATAAAGAAAGATGTCAAAATAGTGGAGCAATTGTTGATATGACTGAATAAAATCAACCTATCAAATGCAATATAATTTTTCTAAGATAAGATTTACTTAATCTATCTTAGAAAAACCTCAACTACAATTTTCTTATTTTTTATTACAATAAAATAATTTTAATTTTTAAAAAAAGTTAGTATAAAGGGTGCAATGCCAAAGGGACTGCAACCCTTTAGCGTTAATTTATAAATCCGCTTGCAAGAACCAAATCTTTATCGTAAAATACTGCCATTTGTCCGCTAGCAAGTCCATAAACAGGCTCTTGTAAGATGATTTTTGCGCTTTTATCTTCATTAATCAAAACTTTACACGGGGTTGATCTTGATCTATAGCGTATTTTTACTTCGCAATCTAGCTCTTTAGCATCAATAAATAAATTAATATTATCAAGGTTAAATTCACTTATCTTAAGCTCTTCTTTTTTACCTACTATGATTTCATTTTTTTTAGGATCAATTTTTAATACAAAATGTGGCTCATGAGCCCCACGCACCTCAAAACCTCTTCTTTTACCTATGGTATAGTGCATATAACCTTCGTGTTTTCCTACTTCTTTGCCACTACTATCTCTTACAATACCTGGAATTTTAGTATCCATAAACTGATCTAAAACTTGCACATAAGTATCTTCCACAAAACAAATCTCAGAACTTTCCTTTTGTGTTGCAAAAGATTTTAAAACATCGATTGTAGAAGCAAATTTTTTCACATCTTCTTTTTTCATCTCTCCAAGAGGGAAAATCAAATATTCCAAAGCCTCTTTGTCTGCATTTGCTAAAAAATAGCTTTGATCCTTACTCTCATCAACTGCAGTTTTAATCAAACCATTTTCTATCCTTGCATAATGTCCTGTGGATAATTTCTCACAACCCAAACTCTTAGCAAATTCCAAAAGCTTACCAAGCTTGATAAAGCGATTACACAAAGCACAAGGATTTGGCGTCTTTCCTTCTTTGTAGGTATTAACAAAGGGCATATAAACTTGATTTTTAAAATCTTCTTGTAAGTCTAAAATGTGATATTTAATGTCTAAAAATTTAGCAACTTTTTCAACTTTTTGTATATTTTCTTCATGATAATTAGCTTTTCCATGAAGCTTCATATAACAACCTATGATCTCATGTCCTGCTTGCTTTAACTTATAAGCAGTTACAGTACTATCCACACCCCCACTCATTGCAACAAGAATTTTCATCTTTTTCCTTTATCATTCTTATAATTTCATCTAAATCATCACTTATACTATACTTTAACTCATCATTTTTAGATATAGTTCCAAGTTCTAGTAAAGAAGTTTTGATAAATTCATCAAGAGGTTGCCAAAATTTTTGCCCAACTAAAATAATAGGAACATCTTTTTTAAAACTAAGTTGTTTAAGAGTAAGAATTTCAAAAAATTCATCTAATGTTCCAAAGCCGCCTGGGAAAATCACAAAAGCTAGACTCTTTTGAATAAGAGCCATTTTGCGAATGGCTAAGCTCTTAAAAGTGATATTATACTCTAAAAAGTCATTTGCTTTTTGCTCAAATGGTAAATGTATATTAAATCCAAAAGATTTTAAGTGTGAAGTTTGACTTTGCATAGCCCCATAATTTGCAGCTTGCATAATGCCACCGCCACCACCACTGATGATACTATAACCAAGATCTGCTAACTTTTGAGCTAATTTTGAAGTCAAAATACAATACTCATTATCTTCTTTTAAACGCGCAGAACCAAAAAAGGTTATGCCTTTTTGAATTTTTTCTAATTCTTTAAGATAAGCAATATCTTCAATGATATATTCTTTCATCTTAGTTGCTCTAATCTTTCTTTTTTAGAGCCTATCTCAGTAATTTGCACTCCAAAGTTTCCATCTACGATAACTACTTCCCCATAAGCAATTTTTTTATCCCCTATTAAAATTTCTAAAGGATCGTTTGCTAATTGATCAAGCTCGATAACCGAACCTATATCCATAGTTAAAACATCTTTTAAAAGCATTTTTTTACTACCTATACGCACTCTTATAGGCAAACGCACATCCATGATCAAACCGATATTTCTTAGCTCTTCTACATTAGCCAAGGCCTTATGATCTTGCGTATGATCTTCATTTGTTGCTACGATTTCTTCTAAGTCGGTTTTAGTTAAAATCTTATAAATTTTTTCATCAAAAACTAAAGAAATTTTTTCTTCTAAATCAGCTATTTTTACATTGTATAAATATAGTTTATGAAAACCACCAAGTTCTAAGCTATCTGCAACAAATTCACAATTTTCTAGACTAAACTCCATTTTTGGAATTTCTTTTTGCGCGCCTAAAGTTGTAGAAAATGCTGAGATGATATTTTGTATAGCTTCTTTGGCTGCATCCATTTCATCTTCATTAAGCTCACTGTTTTTGGAGATTTCTTCTTCTCCCATCATCCACTCACCAATTGCACTCATTAAAACTGCACTTGCTAGGATTTTGATTTTCATTTCATTATTAACGCTAAAAGTAGCACTAACTAATGGTGGAGTCATAGAATCTTGAGAATTTACATCATACTCATAATACTCACTAAATTCAGCACTTTTTCCTGTTAAACCTTCTATTGTACTTACACATTCATTGACGAATATGCCTAAAAAATCATTGATCATCGTCTTCCTCTTCTAGTTCTTCATTATCATCATACGAATTTGCTTTTGCTCTTCTTTCATCTTCATATTTTTCAAGCATTTCTTTAATCTCATCCTTATCGGTTTTGATAAGTTCTAAGATTTTAATTGACTTTCTAAATCTATGAAGTCCCACTTGAGCTAAAAATACTTCTTTTTTATCAATAGCCACTATAGCTTTATCATCTGCACTTCTATCAAGTTTTAAAATATCCCCTTGTTTTAAATCCAAAAATTCATTCACATTGATAAAAGTTTTACCAAGCATAGCTTCATAAATTACCTCAGCACGACCGATCAAGGTTTTAAGTTCTTTATTTCTTGACTTTTTAGCTGAAGTTTCACCCATCATAATATCACGATTTGCCAAACGGCTCAAAATACTTTCCAAATGCACAACAGGATAACAAATATTTACCATACCGCTTGAATTTCCTATGATAATCTCCATTACCACCATAATAACAATCTCATTTTGAGAAACAATTTGCACAACATTTGGACTTGACTCTTTTGCTTCTACGCTTGGATAAATTTCAGTAACATTCATCCAACTTTCTTTAAGCCTTTGCATTATAATACGCAAAATAGAATCAAGCAAATTAAGCTCGATTTCTGTAAGCTCTCTTAAGGTATCAAAACTCTCCCCTTGACCACCTAAAAGCCTATCTATCATAGGGAAAGCAATACTTGGATTAATCTCTAAAACACAGTTTCCATCTAAAGGTTTAATCGAAAAAACGTTAAAGCTTGTTGGCGAAGGTAAAGACATCAAAAACTCACCATAAGTCATTTGATCCACTGAATGTAGTTTAATCTCAACTATACTTCTCATCATGGATGAAATTTGAGAAGCAAGATTTCTTGCTAATTTATCATGAATCCCTTTAATAGAACGAAGCTGTTCTTTAGAAACCCTATTTGGACGCTTAAAATCATATACTACTATATCTCTTTTATCTTCTATTTCTTCTAGTTTTGATGTAGCTGTACTCTCATCGCTATCATCATCAACAACTTCTAAAAGAGCATCAATTTCTTCTTGGGAAAGTATCTCAGCCATTAAACTAGCCTTTCTCTAATCTTCTTAAGCAAACGCTTATGAATTTGTGAAATTCTTGACTCGCTAATCTCTAAAATCTCTGCGATTTCTTTTAAATTTAATTCTTCATAATAATAAAGCTGTATTACAAGCTTTTCTCTTTCTTTGAATTCTTCCAAAACTGCGTTGATTTTTTCTATTAATTCTTCTTTTTCTATTTGTTCTATGATATTGCTATCATTAAAGCAATTTAGCTGTTCATCCAAAGGCATAACAAGCGATATGGCATGAGCTGCTCTTGCTTCTTTTACCTTTTCTACTTCTAAATTTAGTCTTTGTGCTAAATACTCATCATCGGGTTCTTTTTCATTTTCTTGATAAAACTCATCTATAATAGCATCAATATCTTTGATGATTTTTCTATTGCTTCTACTCATTACATCAAGGCTTCTTAGATAATCAAGCATAGCTCCATTAACTCTTTTTCTTGCAAAGCCCCAGAAATTATCATTTTGTTCTTTATCATAACGGCGTGAGAGTTTGATCATCTCTTCTACGCCAATACTAATTAAATCATTTACATCAATACTAGCAGGCAAACGCTCTTTAAGTCTAAAAGCCATAGCTCTTAATGCTGGCATATAAGAGATGACTAAGTCATCTTGTTCTTTTTTTAGCGTAGAAGCATAGGCATTATGCGGCTGCATGTTTTACTTTTCTTTTTGAAGAGCTTTCAAGCTTTTTAAGGTCTTCACGCTCTTCTTGAAGTTTTTCAAGCAAGTAATCCATTTTCTTTTCTCTTGCGGCTAATTCTGCTATAAAACTATTATTTTCATTTTCATATTTTTCTTTATTAAAGCTTCTACCGCTAATTTTATTAACATCTACAAAGATCATAATTACTATATGGATTAACACATAAAATACAAAAGTAATCAAACAAGTATATACAACTATCTCTACTGCATCTTCTATATTAACTATGGTAAACATTAATCCTATAAAAAAACCACAAACAGTAAAAAAAGCAACAAAATTCTCTGGTCTCATCTTTTTCCCTCAATCTAAAAACGATCCAAAAGCTTTTTGAAAAAACTCATAATGCTTTTATCTCCCACATTATTAAGCACTTTTTGTTCCAACCTATATAAAAGCTTAGAAGCTATGGTTTTTAGCTCATCACTTGCATTAGTGTCATCATCACTAAATAAAGTTCTTTTTTTAATACTAGAACTAATATCTTTACTTTGACCTAAAAATCCTAAAAATTCTAAATTTAAACTATGCTTAATGTTAATATCTGCTACTTTTTTAATGTTATCAAAAATTCTCAAAGCCTCATTTTCATTTTTAACAACATTAAACACCATTAATAAATTCTCTTTAGTTTTTGAAGTGGTTTTTATAGTAGCATAAGCATCGGTAATCGCAGCAGGATCAGGCACAGTGATGACAATAACCTCATCAGACATTTCTAAGAAATTTCCTATATTACCACCTATACCTGCTCCTGTATCAATGATTAAAAAGTCTAAATCATCTAAAATACTTGTTTGATTTAAAAATCTCTCATAAATGTTTTTATCATTGTATTTTAAAATTTCATCGCCACTCTCACCTGGGATAAGCCATAAATTTGGCTTTACCTCTATTAAAATATCTTCTAGCGAGCATTCGCCCTTTAAAACATGTAAAAGGTTTTTTTCCACACGCACATTTAAAATCACATCTAAATTTGCAAGCCCTATATCTGCATCAAAAAGCCCTACTTTATAACCATTTTTAGCTAGGATGTTGCCCAAATTTGCGCTAAAAGTACTTTTTCCAACCCCACCTTTACCGCTAGTAACTGCGATAAAATGAGTATGTTTTACATTTGAGTTTTCATTTTTTACTAGATCTTTTAATTTTTCTGCTTGATTACTCATTTTCATCCCTTCTAAAACCTTCTAACACACAACGCACTAAAAAGTCACTATTAGCCACTTCTATATCATCAGGCACTTCTTGACCTATGGAAAAAAAGCTCATCGGAGTGCTAGTTTCATAAAGTAAAGAAAACACATTTCCAAATACTTTTGTTTCATCAAATTTTGTAATGATTAAGGTGTCTATATTTAAAAATGAAAAATTATTGTAAGTTTCTAATAAATCTTCATATTTTGTATTTGCTGAAAGCACTAAATTCACATCAATTTGTGCATTAGAATGCGATAAAAATTCTTTTGTTTTTTCAAGTTTTGCCTTATCATACTGTGAATTTCCGGTTGTATCTACTAAAATAACCTCACAAGTATTTAAACTTCTAATCGCATCATCTAAGTCATTTGGCTCTATACTATCAATGATAGGAAGTTTCATCATCTTAGCATATTGGAAAAGTTGCTCTACTGCGCCTATTCTATAAGTATCAAGAGTTATAATACCGGTTTTATAGCGTCTATCTCCATAAGCATAGCGAAAAGCAAGTTTAGCTAAAGTAGTAGTTTTGCCCACTCCTGTTGGGCCTACTAACATCATGATTTTTTGCTTTTTAATTTCACTTTCTAAACGACATGGAAGCATATTACGCAAAAGTGAGTAAAAATACCTTTGCACTGCTTCTTGATTTGCTTTCATAGTGCTTGGCATATTTTCAATAGTCGCTTTCATAATCGCTTCTAAATGCGCTTCTTGCATACCACTTGCCTTAGCTTGCTTATAAATACTTGCAAACTCAGGTGGTATAGCTAGTTCTTTACGTAAATCTGCCTTATCATCCCACATCATATCCACAAGCAAATTCATTTTATCATTAAGCTTGTTCATTTGTTTTTCAAAGGCTTCAATTTTTTTATCATAATTTGGATTTGGCATAGAAAAATCTTGATAGTTTGAAACCTTGCTAATTTCTGAACTAACCTGAGAAAGTTTATTTTTTAAATTTAAAAAATTATCATCTTTTTTGCTTGTATTTAAATAAGGATTAATAGGTTTTTGCTTAGCTTTTGAAGAAAAATCAAGCACTACATCTTCTTCTTTTTTTTCATCTTCAAGTTTTGGAGCTTGAATTTTAACCTCAGGAAAACTTGCTGTGTTTGGTTTTTTCTTTGGTGGCATAGGTAAATTGTTTTGCTTTAAATGCTCTTCATAATCAGCTTCTTCAATCGCTACTATAACCTCGTATAAAGGCTTTTGATTGATAGTTTTTGGACGAATTTGCTTATTAGTTACTATCAAAGCCTTATCGCCATAATCTTGCTTGACCTTAGGTATAATCTCATCTGTGCTTTCAACCGTAAAAGTATGAATCAATTGTCCCATATTTTTCCTTATCTTAACAAGCCCAAAGGCAAAGTTACACTAATTCTATCATTTACCCCCGCATGAGGCACTGTGCAATACTCATCTTTACGCGCTTTTTTTGAAAAATACAACAAATCCAAATCAAGCGTTCTAGGAGCATTTTTAAAAGTTCTTTTTCTTTTGAATTTAAACTCATAAAAAAACAAAACTTTTAAAAGTGCTCTTGCATGTAAACTTGTACTTACAACCATCACTGCATTAGTAAAGTCTTTTTGCTCTTCAAAGCCAAAAGCTTTATTAATCAAAAATGGTGATGTTTGCAATACTTGCAAGCGTTTATCTTGCATTAAAAGCCTAAATAAACTCCGAAAGCGTTTTTTTTCATCTTCTATATTGCTTCCAAGTCCTATAATGGCTATGTATTTTCCTTTTTTATCAGCCTTTGAATAAAAAGGAAAAAAACGAATTTTTTCTAACCTTCTAGCTCCTTTAATCAGCAAATTATAACACCACTGCCTTTTCTTTATCAAGATAGACCATATCTTCTATCCTAATGCCAAGTTTGTCTTTGATATAAATTCCAGGTTCAATGGTAAATACCATACCCTCTTTTAGCTCATAGTCACTTCTTGGACTAATGTTTGGTAACTCATGTATGTCAAGTCCCACTCCATGTCCTAAACTATGAATAAATTCTTTTTCAAAACCTGCGTTTTTAATCACTTCTCTTGCGATAAAATCAAGCTCACTTGATCTCATACCAACGCGTGCTTTTTCTATAGCTTGAAGCTGAGCTTGTTTAACCACTTCATAAATTTGCATAATTTCTTTGTCTTTAAAATTTGGCTTATTTTTATCAAACACTATACCATTCTCATCAAAACAAGCCGTTCTTGTGCGATCAGAACAATACCTTTGATAAACCACACCCGCATCAACTAATAACAAAGCTCCATATTCTAAACATTTATCACTAGGTAAAGCATGTGCTTTAGCCGCATTTTCATTAATAGCCACAATAGGTGAAAAAGAAAGTCCTAAAGCACCTTTTTTTTGAAAAATTTCACATGCTTTAAAATGTAATTCTTTTTCACTTTTTCCATGGCCTTCTTGGCTGATAAATTTAGCAAATTCTTCAAAGCATTCTTTGCCAAAATTTACAGCCTTTTGCAAAAGTTGTAATTCCTTAGCATTTTTTATAATGCGCTTGTTTTTACTCAAGTCTAATTTTTCTTCAAAAACGATATTTGCACTTTTACTAAGTTCTTTAAATTCAAAATAGCTAAAGTCTTTTGGGTCAAAACACACCCTATCAATTTCTGCTTTTTCTAAAAGCTCTCTAGCACTAGCAAAAAGATCTTGTGCTAAAACTACCTTAGCATTTTTTATCATTTCACTAGCTTCAAAGCTATATCTTGCATCAGTGATGAAAAATGCTTCATCTTCAAGTTTTAAAAACAAAGCATTATCGCAAGAATAGCCACACTCATAAAAAAGTGCATTTTCGTTTTTTAAGATAAAATTCATTGATTTGCTTGTTGTGCTTTTGCTTGAGCTGCTTTATATGCATTGATTTGATCAAAAATTTGGAAAAGTCCCATTAAAGCCATATGATAACCAAAAGGACCAAAACCTACCACACTACCTGCGCAAACTGGTGCTATCATGCTTTTTTGTCTGAATTCTTCTCTTCTATAAGTATTACTAATATGCACTTCAATCACAGGCATATTAATCGCTGCGATCGCATCGCGGATTGCTATAGAAGTGTGTGCATAAGCAGCTGCATTAATAATCACTCCATCTACACTGCCTAAGCATTCTTGAATTTTATCAACTAACTCACCTTCAAAATTACTTTGAAAAAACTCAATCTCTACATTAGCTTGTTTTGCGGCTTGTTTCATTTGCTCATGAATATCTTCCATTTTCATATTGCCATAAATATGAGTTTCTCTCAAACCAAGCATATTGATGTTTGGTCCTTGTATCACCATAACTTTCATAATCTAACCTTTATTTAGTAAAATCTACTATATTATAACATTTTAAAGCTAAATTTTAGCTACAATTTCCCTTTTTAAAGGAGGTAAAATGTTTATAATAGCACCCAAAATCATCTTAACTTGCGATGATGATTTTAATATTTTAGAAAACAAAGCAGTTCTTTTTGATAATAATATTTTAGAAATTGATAGCTTAGAAAATTTACAAAAATCCCACCCACAAGCTAAGCTTATACCAACTCCAAAAGATACCTTACTTTTACCTGCTTTTATCAATCCACACACGCATTTAGAATTTAGTGCAAATAGTGGAAATTTAGTCTTTGGAGACTTTTTAAAATGGCTTGATAGTGTTTTTAATAACCGCGAGCAATTAAACGAAAAAGCCAAAGAAAAATTAATCTCACAAAATATCCATAAAATGCTAAAAAGTGGCACTGCTACCATAGGAGAAATTTCAAGCTTTGGAAGCGATTTAAACCCTTGTGTCAATTCACAAGCTAGAGTGGTATTTTTTAATGAAATTTTAGGTTCAAGTGAAAATTTTATCCAAGCTAAAAAAGAGGAATTTTTAACTCGTTATGAAAAAAGCATGAGTTTTAAAACTTCCAAATTTATCCCTGCTATTTCAGTGCATGCACCCTACTCAACCCACCCAGAACTTGCCAAATTTGTTATAAAACTTGCTAGAGAAAATGATCATTTACTAAGCACGCATTTTCTTGAAAGCAATCATGAAAACAACTGGCTAAGGTTTAAAAAGGGTAGTTTTAAAAAAAGCTTGGCTAAATTTAGTAAAAATCCTATGCCATTTTACACCCCACAAAGCTTTTTAGAGCTTTTTAAAGGCCAAAGGACTTTATTTACTCATTGTGTGTATTTTAAAGAATGGAATTTACTAGATAAAAATTTACACTCGATCACGCATTGTGCTTTTTCAAACAGACTTTTGAGTAAAAATACTTTTAAATTAAAATCTGCTTTAAAAAATGGTGTTAATATCCACCTAGGAACTGATGGCTTAAGCTCAAATACTTCTTTAAGTATGCTTGATGAAATGAGAGCAAATTTACTTATACATGATGATTTAGAGTTAGAAAATTTTGCTAAAATATTGCTTTTAATGACGACTAACAAAGCCGCAAAAGCTTTAAATTTAAACCTAGGCCAAATTCAAAAAGGCAAAATAGCTGATTTTAGTCTTTTTGCTTTACCAAATAGTGTAAATTTAAAACAACTTCCTTTGCAGTTTATCTTACAAAGCAAAGAAGTGTTAAAACTTTTTATAGAAGGAAAAGAATGCAAATTATAAAATCATTTTTTAAAGGAATTGGAAAAATCATTTCTTATATCAACACTTATTTTAAAACCTTTGTATTTTTATTTATCGTGTTTTTGATCCTTGCTCCAAGCGGGGATAATGCCAAGCTTTCTAATGCAAACTTAGCTCAAATTAATCTTAAAGGCGAAATTAGCGATGCGAGCAATCTTTTAGAACAAATTTACAAAGTCAAAGATGATAAAGCTATAAAAGGGGTTTTGCTTTTTATAGATAGCCCTGGTGGGGCTTTTGCACCAAGCATGGAAATAGCCTTAGCTATACAAGATCTTAAAGCTAAAAAGCCTGTGGTAGTCTATGCAGGTGGAACTATAGCAAGTGGGAGTTACTTAAGCGCAGTAGGAGCTGATATGATCATCGCTAATCCTGCTAGCTTTGTGGGATCTATTGGGGTAATCATGCAAGGCTTTGAAGTAAGTGAGCTTGCACAAAAACTTGGTATAAATGAGCAAACCATCAAAGCAGGAAGCTATAAAGAAGCAGGAACTTTCATGCGTAAATGGAGTGAAGATGAAAAAAACTTTTTGCAAAATTTAGCCAATCAAAGCTATGAACTTTTCACACAATTTGTCGCTAAAAATCGCAAGCTAGACTTAAACCAAACAAGCTCATGGGCTGATGCGAAAGTGTTTTTAGCAAATGAGGCTTTAAAATTAAAACTCATTGATAAAATAGGCAATTACGAGCAAGCCAAAAAAGAGTTAGAAAAACTAGCTAAAGTACAAAATCCTATCTGGCAAAAAGAAGATGCTATAGATAAGTTTTTAAAACGATTAGAAGAGCAAAGTGCTAGCTTTTTTGCTAACACTTTGACACAATTTTTCACACAAGTAAGCTCACAAAAAATTTATTAAGATTTAATAATCTCATAAAATCCATAAGTATCATTTTCTAAAAAGCCTTTGTATAAAGGCTTTAGCTTTAAATCTAACTTAACATTTTCAAGAGTATTTAAATTTGAGCTTGAAAAAATCAAAAGCATATCTAACTCATCTTTAAAGGCTTTTAAAAAATTCTCCCCGCCCTCATACATGATGAGCTTTGCTTCACTAGGAATGCTTGTAAAAATTTCTCTTTCAGCTACGCTAAATAAAGGAATGTTTGGATCAAAACTTTCTAAATTTTGACGGCTTAGTATGCATAAATTTGGCGCTTTAGCTTGAACTAGCCTTGCATCTAAAATAGGCCTATCATGCCTTATAGTTTCTCCGCCCACTACAAGTAAATCAAGCTTTGAGCGCAATGCATGAGCATAGGTTCTACTTGCTTTAGAACTTACGATTTTACCATAAGCAGAGCCATTTAAAGAAAGGGCTAGTTTAAAAAATTTAAAACTTGATTTTTGCCATTTTAAAAAAGGCTTTAAAAGCTCTTTGGCTCTTTGCTCACAAATTCCCATGTGAACTTTTATGCCTTGATCTTTTAAAAACCCTGCTCCACCACTTGCGAGTTTATGCTCATCCTTAGTAGCGATAAAAACTTCACTAAAGCCAAGTGCGCTAAAAAGCTTTGCACAAGGTGGGGTTTTACCCTGGTGATTGCAAGGTTCTAAACTCACACAAGCACTAGCGCCTTTTAATAACCCCTGATGATTTTGACAAATAAACTCATGCAAATCGTTTGCATTTTGTGGTAAATCTAAATTTGGATTAAGTGCTTTTAAGGCTTTACTCACTGCTTCAAGCTCTGCATGAGCCTTACCTGCTTCTTTGTGTGCTTCTATGCTTAAAATTTTGCCATTTTTATCTAAGATCACACAACCTACGGCTGGATTTGGGTAAGTTAAAAGCTGATATTTCCAAGCTTCATCTATGGCTAAATTCATATAAAATTCGTGATTCATATTACTTCCTAAAAAGGTAAAGGTGCAAAAAATACCTTAAGCTTTACATGTTCATCGCAAGTTTTTAAAAAACCTTGTGCTAAAAACTTAATATCTTTAGTTTTTAATTTCTCTCTTAAGTCAAAAGTTCTCTCACATAGAGGATAAATGAGATAAATTTCCTTTATCTCGTATTTATTTGCATAAGCAAACATTTGATATAAATCACTTTGCGATATACCATGTTTTTTCTCATCTTCACTATCATCTGGAATTTTCCATTTGGTATCTAAGATCATTTTATTTTCTATATATAAATCAGGCTTTAACATAAAACATTTTTCATCATTTTTTGAGATTAAATACTTTCCACTACTTTGGGCTTTTATATTTTTGCTAGGATTAGCAAGTTTAAACATATAAGCTACATAGTTTTCAAAAAGTTTTTCCATAGGAAAAAGCAAAGCAAAGGCTTCTTTTTTACCTTTATATGGAGCAAAGCTTTGATTTTGTAGAAATACCTTACACCAAGAAAGTATATTTTCATAATAATCAAAATGTCTTGAAATTTTAAAACTAAAATCTTTTTCATAATTTTTAGAAAATTCTACCTCATCAAGCATTTGCATAGCTTTGATGATTTTAAATTTATTCGAGCTTGTTTTGGATTTTAAAAAATTTAGGGTTGATTTTATCAAGCGATTTGGTGCTATGTCTAAAACAAATTCATCACTACTTGTAAAAAATCTTTCTTTGTGTATTAAATTTGATTTTATATGCTCATTAAAAAGTAATTTTCCTTTTAAAAAAGTTCTATTTTCTTCACTACTTACATAAGATCTCATCAAACCTTTTTTATACACACTATCAAATTCATCTAAAAACATCGTGATAAATACTTCAAACAAAGGCATTTTAGCAATTTGTAAAGATGAAATTTGAGACTTTTTAAAGGGAGAATTTTTTAAGGTTTTTAGCATGTTGATTAAAAGAATACTAGGATCATTTTTAAGATCATCTTCGCTAAAATCATCATTTTTAAAGATATTATCTAGTTTATAACATTTTTTTAATTTTTCTTTATCGTATTTTGAGGATTTATCTTCTTTTTTATAGCTATCCAAATTCGTACATTTTGGCAAGATTTCTAAAACACCGTTTTTAGTCTGTATAATGCCGACATAATTTTTAGCTTTTAAGGTTTTTTTGTTTTTAAAGCCTAGAAGACTTTCATTATTTTTTGCAAAGTCTTCTAGCTCTTTATAAAATCTTTCAGCCTTTTCTTTGAAAATTTCTTTTAAATCTTCTTTAGAAAAAGCTTGATATTCAATGATAGAAAAAGTGTTAATTGTTTTCATTATTCATATATTTTTTTAAAAGTAGCTTCATCCCATTTTTGACTATCACTAAACTTATAAATAACCTTATCACTTTCTATAAATTCTGTCATATTTTTTAAATAATCACTATTTATATCTTGTTTTTCTAACATACCATTTTCATTTAAAACTGCTTTTATTAAAGCATAATCATTGTAAAAATACTCTTGCAATAGCGGGATGATTTTATTTTGAAAAACGTTTTTTAATTTCTCTAAACTATCAATGCCTATAAAAAATGCGTGTCCTATAGTCTTTTCTCTATCTAGCAAGTATTCTATACGAGTATTGATAGCTTTTAATAATTCTTGCAAATCTATATCTTCAATTTTAGATAGTTCACTAGGTTTAGGCATCATCTCGACAAATTCAAAACGTCTTCGCAAAGCTGTATCAAGTGAAGTTATACTTCTATCAGCTGTATTCATAGTGCCTATGATATAAACATTTTTAGGCACTCCAAATTTTTCACCGCTATAAGGTAAAGTAACTTTTAATCCCTCGCTTTCACCTATTCTTTTGCTAGGTTCTATTAAAGTGATAAGCTCACCAAAAATCTTACTTACATTACCACGATTAATCTCATCTATGATTATTATATAAGGTTTTAAAGAATTATCGTTGTTTTTCTTATTTTCATTCTTTGCAGTTGATTGTTTTTCATATGCTTTAAATTTTTTCACTAAATTAAAATAATAAGTATGAGTTCTATCGGCATAATCTCTATCAAATACTTTTTTAAACATTTCAGCAGCATTATTAAATTCATCATGATGTTTTAATAATTCCATAAATATAGATATACTTAAATTAAAATTTCCATCAAATCTCTCTACTCCTTCACTATAAATCATAACCGTTTTATCATTGATATCAACAACAAAGAAATTTCCACCCTTTGTTTTACTAATAGGCTCATTTGTTTCCAAAAGCCAATTTAAAAAATTTTCAACTTTTTCCTTTAATTCTATTTTTTTATTTAACTCATCTGCATTTAAGATACTATTCTCATAATTATCTAAAGCTTTTTCACAAAGTTCTTTAAAAACTCCCTTTTCTATTTTATAATTTACTTCTTGAGAATTTTCCGCTGTTTTATTGATATCAGGCTTTATACCTTCTATAAATTCTTCATATCCATAACTTTGATGAAAAGTAGTAAAAACTATTCGCCCTTTTTTTACATATTCATCAAATAACTTTTTTCTATTTGCTCTATCATCTTTGCTTGGAATTTGTATTTTTTCTTCTTTTGATATAATCTCTAAAGCCTTATCTATCGTTTGATAAGTTTTTCCTGTCCCTGGAGGCCCATAAAGAATTTGATTTAAAGGTGGATTTTCTACATTCAATCCTTTATTTGTTTCTTTGTTATTATAAAACTCTTTATCGGAAGAATTAATCAGAAAATCTCTATAATATTTTATAGCACTTGAATATCTATTTTTATTTGTAAAATTCTGATCTAAATATTTTTTATTATTTTCTAATTCTTTACATTTAAGATCAAATTGTTTTATATCACATTTATATAGATTTACATTCAAATATTTGGTAGAAATTCGAGAAATATCTTCTATATAATTTTCTTTAGTTCCTTCACTTAGTTTGCTACCATCTTTTTTAGTAACTTTATTTAAGTATATAGAAAAATTAATTTTATTTTGTTCGATTGTTTTAGTATTCAAATTTGAATAATGCTCCCATAATGGAACCGAAACCTCATTTCTCATACTATCGAGTGTATAAATTTTATCTTTTAACAACTTTTTATGTAATTCATAAATTTCTAAATTGCTTTTAAATTCATTTTTACATATTGCTTCTAATATATCTTTTTTAAATATATTAACAATCTTAATATCATTTGGATTTTGATAATGAAATGCTATCTTCCATTTTAAACCAAAAGGTAAAATTTCATTTAAAATTTCTTTATCAATGCATTTTAAATTATTATTTTGCGAATATTCTATAACTTTAACTATTTCTTTTTTTACTTTTTCAAAAACTTCATCTTTAGTATTTCCAAGATTTTTTCTCCAAGCATATCTATTATCATACAAATAATCATCTTTTTTAGGTGGTTTTTTATAACGATAAATTCCAAATTTTCCAGCATCATTTCCTCCAAATCCTGCATATTCTTTTAATAAAACATCTAACCAATAACAATAATAATTTGGGTTTTCATGTTTAAGATTTGTATATTCTTCAAGACTCATACTTTTAACTTTTTCTAAAGTCCAAATTCTTTGAAATTCTAAAAATTTATTACTTTCTTTTTGTTTCTCATCTAAATTAATATTCATATCTAAATCCTATTTTATTTTATAATAAATTACAAAATAATGTATTTAAATTTAATTATATAAAAAATAAGTAAAAATTTATATTTCTAAATTTTTACCATTGTATGAAGGTTTTAGCTTTTCTTATGTCGCTAAAATTTATAGTAGTTTTTTCTTGAGTTTCTAAATTTTCTAAAGTGATATTTTCATCATCTACGGCGATGATTTTTGCTTCGATTTTTTCTTTTTCACTAGTTGTGATTTTTACAAGTTCGTTAATGCTTTTTGCAAAATGCTCGATTTTGCTAAGTTTTCTCTCAAGCCCACAGCTTGATACTTCTAAAAAATACTCCCCACTCACAGGTGGTTCTACATCAAAAATAGGCGATAAAATCTCACTAAGCCTAGCACAATCATCAAGATTTACCCCACCTTCTTTTTGCACATAAATTCTATAAATCTTTCTACCATTTTCACTTGTTAGCTCATCATCATAAAAGCTAAGCCCTGCTTCTTTACAAAGTGCTTCAAGATTCATTTTGTTCCTTTTTGATTTTTTCAAATAAAGCATCCATATGGTTTTGATACTCTAATCTATCATCAAATTTAAAGTGAAAATTCGGACATCTATACCACCCTTGCTCACTCATGCAATAATTTTGCAAAGCACGGGCAGCTTTTTTAAGCTGATTGAGTATGATTTCTTGCTCTTGGGTGTTAAAAAACATTTTATCTAAATACACAAAAGCATCATATCTGCCTTTTTTACACTCTACATCCACTACGCACAAATTTTTTAAAGCTTCGTTGTCTAAATTTGCTAAAGCTTCTGGTATAAGTTCTTTTAAAATGCTTTCTGTGCGTAGCTTTTTGATTTCAGTTGGGTTCATAGGCTTACTTGTTCCTCAACTTCTTTGTAACTTTCTATATAATCCCCCACTCTCATATCATTACAACCTTCTATGCCTACACCGCATTCATAGCCTTTTGCAACTTCTCTTACATCATCTTTAAAGCGTTTGAGCGAGCTTACATTACCTTCAAATACCACAACCCCATCTCTAATGAGCCTGATTTTCGCGCCACGATTGATCGTACCTTCTGTCACCATACAACCTGCGATTTGGCCTAGTTTTGGTACATTGATCACTTGGCGAATTTCAGCTTGACCAAGTTGTTCTTCAGAGATGATAGGACTCATCATACCGCCTAATAAGGCTTTTACATCATCAAGCAAATTGTAAATAACATTATAAGTTTTTATCTCTACGCCTTTATCTTTAGCACGTTCTTTGATCTCACCAGTTGGGCGTATATTAAAGCCTAAAACGATAGAGTTTTCACTAGCACTTGCAAGCTCTATATCGCTTTGAGTAATTCCACCTACCCCACTATGGATGATATTAACCTTAATCTCATCATTTTTAAGTTTTTCTAAACTAGCCTTAATCGCTTCAAGCGAACCTTGTACATCTGCTTTTAAGATCACAGGAAGGGCTTTTAAATTACCTTCTTTGATTTTTGCACCAAGCTCATCTATACTTACTTTAGTGGATTTGCTTAATTCTTTTTGGCGGTTGTATTCATGGCGTTTATTAGCATATTCTCTTGCTTGTTTATCGCTATCTACAGCTATTAGAGTTTCTCCTGCATCAGCTACTTCACTAAGACCTATGATCACCCCACACTCACCTGGGCCTATTTCTTTTAAAGCTTTGCCTTGATCATCGCTCATAGCACGTACTTTACCATAAGCTTCCCCTGCTACGACAGTATTTCCTACTCTTAAAGTACCATTTTGCACGATGATAGTAGCCACAGGACCTCTACCTTTTTGCACTGAAGATTCTATAATACTTGCTTTAGCATGGGCTTTTGGATTTGCTTTAAGCTCTAAAATATCAGCTTGCAATAATACAATTTCAAGTAAATCCTCTATACCATCACCCTTTTTAGCTGAAACTGGCACAAACTCATGACTTCCACCCCATTCTACTGGCATGATGTCCATTTCTGCTAGTTGGGTTTTTACCATGTCAGGATTTGCGTTTTCTTTATCCATTTTATTAATAGCGATGATGATAGGCACATTAGCTGCTTTTGCATGATTAATCGCTTCTTTAGTTTGTGGTTTTACCCCATCATCTGCAGCTACTACGATAATAACAATATCCGTTATACTAGCTCCCCTTGCACGCATAGCAGTAAATGCCTCATGGCCTGGAGTATCGATAAAAGTGATTTTTCTACCATTTTTTTCCACCATGTAAGCACCAACATGCTGAGTGATCCCACCTGCTTCGCCACTTGCAATGCGTGATTTTCTTATATAATCAAGCAAAGAAGTCTTACCATGATCCACATGCCCCATGATAGTGATAACCGGAGCTCTTTGGCTTAAATTTTCTTCTGTTTGATTTTCATCATAATCTTTTACATAATCAAACTCATCAGCCTCATCGATGATATTAATCTCCACTCCAAATTCAGCTGCAAGAATTTCTATAGCATCCTCATCTAAAAAGTCATTTTTAGTCGTCATCATGCCAAGCATGAAAAGTTTAGAGATAACTTCTCCGGTGTTTTTACCAAGTTTTTCAGCAAATTCATACACACGAATTTCTTTAGGTATGCTTACACTTGTGATCGCTTCACTTTCTTTTTTTTCTATCTTTTTAGGTGGTTTTTTACGACTTCTTCTTTGTATACCACCCTCACCAAATGGGTTGATAGAATTATTTAAAGATTGCTTTAAGATATTTGGTTGTTTTTTGTTTGCTGGTTGTGCTGGTTTGTTTTCTTTTACACTAAAATCAGGTAAAACCACCATATCATCATCTTCTAAAGAAATATCAGCAAAATCTTTATCTCCCAAAAGATCCATTTTAGTAGTGCTTTCTTTTTTGCTTGCTACAGGATGATTTTTCTTTTCTTTTTTCTTTCTTTTTAAATTCTCATCTGAATTTGAAAAAATCATACTAAGGCTTAAACCTTGAGTAGCTTGCGTATTAACCTTTTCTTCTTTGTTGATTTGAGTTTCTTTGCTTTCTTCTTTTTTCTTTTTAACGATGACCAAGCCTCTTCTTTTGGCTAAATTTAAATTAGAACCTAGCTTTTCATCGAGTTTAATTTCTTCTTTTTTCTCTTCTAATACTTCATTTTTTATAGGATTTTCAGGTTGTTTTTCTTCTTTTTTGATTTCTTCTTTTTTTTCACTTACTGCTTTAGTAGGGCTTTTACTTTCTTTTTTAGTTGTGGTTTTTTTCTCTTCTTTTTTGCTTTCTTCTTTTTTAGTAGTTTTTTTTGCCGTACTTTCTTTTTTAGGTTTGGCCACTTTTTTTACCACATCTAGTATTTCACCTGATTGTACATATTGATAAATCGCTTCTGCGATTTCAGAAGATACTTTTTTGTTAGGGGATTTGATATCTTCTAAGCCCATTTCATTGGCTTTTTCTATAATTTCTTTACTTGTATATCCTAACTCTTGAGCGATCTCGCTAATCTTTACATCTGCCATTAAAAAATATCTCCTTTAAATCCTGCTGATTTATATTACCATGAAAATTGCCTTTGCAAGCTCTCATAAAAGCCCTTTGCAACGTTTTTTCATCTTTATCAAAACATGAATTACAAATATACAAACTCCTGCCAAATTCCACTTTAGTGATAATTTGAGAATTTTTTATTTGGAATTGATGCAAACTTTGCTTTTCATAACGGCCTTTGCAAACAATGCACATTCTAATGGGTATATGATTTTTCAAAATTATATCTTTTTTTTGGAATTTTTAGCAAATTTTAAAGCCCTCATCATCAAATTCTAAAAGTTCAACTCTAAATTTAGCAAATTTATTTTTGATTTTTTCTTTGATTTTTTTAGCATCATCTTTATAAGCTAGAGTAAAAAAACTCGAACCTGATCCTGAAAGCGTGCTCATGAGAGCATTATCATCTAAAGCTAGTTTTTGCACCTCAAAAAGTTCTGGCAAAAGTTTCATTCTTTGATTTTGATGAAGTTTATCCAAACTTGCATATTTTAATAAATCATATTTTTTCTCTAAAAAACAAGCGGTTAAAAATGAAGCATGACAAAGATTAAAAACACCATCTTCTAGGTTGATTTTTTTAGCTAAAACTGCTCTTGATTTTTGAGTATTCATCGCTACATTTGGTATGGTTATAACAGCTTGTAAGTCTTTATCTACTTCTTTTTTTATAGCTAAAACTTTTTCATTATGAGTTAATGCACATACAAAACCTCCAAGTGCTGCTGGAGCTATGTTATCTGGATGGTTTTCATATTTTAAAGCTTCATTTAAAATGATATTTTTATCCGCTTTAAACCCACTTAATTCATAAGCACAAGCAATGGCTCCAACTATCACAGCAGAAGAACTTCCCATACCTCTAGCTAAAGGGATATTATTTTGAAAAATAAAGCGGAAATTATCTTTTTTACCACTAAGTCTTTGATAAATTTCATAAAAAATATTGACAAAACTATTGTTTTTTTTAAGATAGATATTATTTTCACCTTCTCCGTGTATACTAATGCTAAAAAATTTAGATTTTTCAACTATAGTTTGATTAAAATATTTTAAACTCAAACCCAAACAATCAAAACCAGGACCTAAATTTGCACTTGTAGCAGGAACTAAAATCTTCATTTTTTACCTTAATTAATCGCATCTAAAACATAAAAAGGTGTATTTTCTTTACTGAAATTTAAACCTTTTAAACTTTGGGGCATAAAAAAACTTCCCGCTTGTGTCTTTTCTAAAACAATCTCATCATCTTTTTTTACAAAACACAAATGCTTATTAGCGGCTATAGGAGCGTTATTATTTAGCTCAAAAGCGCTAATAGCTTTTAAAGGAATACTTTTAACTATAGCTAGGGTTTTAAAAGAAACATAAGAAATTTTTATACCCATGTAAGAGCCTGGTCCATGCACATAAATAAGCTTTTCAAACTCATATTGTGAAAGTAAATCTTGCAATATTTTTGGCAAAACTTCACTAACTTTTAAATCATTCTCAATGGTTTTTATCAATACATCATTTTCATAAATACCAAGCATCAAAGGTTTTGCTATGGCATTTAAAAGTAAAGTAACCTTTTTTATGCAAAAACCTTTTCATAAACTTTATATGCACTTTTTTCTAAACTTACTACTTCATAGGCACTAGGATCTTTTAAAAGTTCTTTGGTTAAAAGATGATTAAGTTTGTGCGAACCTGCATAAGAAGTATAATCTCCAAAAACTCTACATCCAAGCAAGGTTAAATCCCCGATAGCATCTAAAATTTTATGGCGCACAAATTCATCTTTAAAACGCAAACCTTCAGGGTTTAAAATACGATTATCATCAATCACAACAGCATTTTCTAAGCTTCCACCAAGACCTAAATTCATAGCTCTTAAAGCTTGAACATCCTTTAAAAAACCAAAGGTTCTTGCTCTTGCTATTTGCTCTATGTAGTTTTGTTTACTAAATTCAAAACAATAATTTTGCTTACCTATAATAGGATTATCAAATTCGATTGTATAGTTTATAATAGGCATATCCGTAGGACTTAAACGTACGAATTTATTACCTTCTTTTACTTCTACACTTTTTTTAATCACTAAAATTTTTTTAACCGCGTCAAGCTCTTTTATACCTGCTTCTTCAAGCATCATACAAAAGCCTATGCTACTACCATCCATTACAGGAGCTTCATTAGCATCTAAAACTATGCGCACATTGTCAATACCATAAGCATTAATCGCACTCATTAAATGCTCTATAGTAGAAACATAACCTCTATGATCGCCTATTACAGTAGCCATTTGCGTATCGATGACATTTTCAGGCTTTGCTTCATAAGAAATTCCCAAATCACTTCTATAAAACACTATACCACTGCCAGCTTCTAATGGCTCTAATTTTATACTAATAGGCTCACCCTTGTGCAAACCTATGCCAACACCTTTAACTTCTTTTGCTATTGTTGTTTGATTCATTTTTATTCACTCAAAATTCTTTTTTTGCTTGACTCTAATACATTATAGATATTTTCTTTTATCCATTTTGCATCTTGCCATTGCTCAGGACGCACTTCAACTCCTTGTACTAAAACACCAAAATGCACATGATCTCCAAGCGCTAAACCTGTAGTGCCTGTAGTGCCTATAACATCTCCTGCTCTAACTCTATCTCCTACATTTACATCCACATTAGTGCAGTGTCCATAAAGAGTATAAATACCAAAGCCATGATAGATAATAATATTTAATCCATAAATTCCATTTTCTTGCACAAATACCACTTCGCCATCGTTATTACTAATGATAGGCGCTTCTTTTACACTTGCTAAATCAAGCCCCATATGATAAGAGCTACTAAATGCTTGATTATTATAAGAATAAAATCTATGATCAGCATAATCAGCTACTTTTTGGCCATTTTTTAAAGGTTTGAAAAGATTAACTTTAAAATTATTAATCATAGTATCAGGAACTTTACTTGTAATATCATGAATAATAACTTCATTAGAAGCTCTTAAATCTTCATTCACAAATTTAAATTTTTCAAGTCTGCTTAATTCTCTATCTTTTGGAGCATATTTTTGTGCTAAAAATTCAATCTTACCATCTAAAAATCTATCACTTACTTTTATATTTGATACACGGTATTTTTTATTAGTAAAATAATACCTAATTCTTTGTTTGTTTATATTGCCTGCTTTATCTACTGCCACCACATAAGCTCTAAAGTGCTCATCAGTCGCCTCCCAAGGAATCAAAGCAGCATAATATCCTTCTTTTACATAAGGAGTTGCTTTAAAAATTTTATCTTTATCAGTTGTGATATAAACTTCTTGTAAATTCTCATCACTTGCTTTAAATACTACACTACCTACTCCGCCTTGTTCGATTTGATAAGAATTATCTAAAATTTCTACAAGTGGTTTTTTGGTATCAATGATAACTTTCACTTCTTTAAGCGCTTGATTTCCTAAAAAGAAATTCCAAAAACTACTATCACTTGCTTCTATTACAAGTTTATATGAATCGACTTTTTCTTTATAAGCTGGTTTTGGTAATTTTAAATCAAAATGAATGCTTTTTTTATTGCCTTTAACATGCTCATTAACAAGCATTTCGCCATTTAGCTCATTTGCCTTAAATAGTGTGACTTTAACATCTTTTAAAGCACTTTCATCGCTTATTTCTATAGATATAGGGTCTGTTAAATTACTATAAATTACATCTGATTTTGTTTGAATCAACGGAGGATTTTTTTCAAACAACTTTGTATTTAAAACAAACACCACAAAGGCTAAAAGTATTAAAAAAACTACAAAAATCCATTTTTTATTTGATCTTTTACGCGCAAAAACCATATTTTCACTTTCAATCTATTTTTTTAAAAATATATTATTCTTTAGCAAATTAAGAGTAAATTATAAAAAATTTTATAGAATTTCTCTTAATTTATTTGCACTTTTAATCCAAGTCTCAAGCTCATTTATATCACATTTTTCTATCATTTTTTTACATTCTTGTAATTCTTTTTGAAATAAATCAATAGAATTTAATAAATTTTGTTTATTTTGCTCAAAAATACCACTCCACATTTGAGGGTTTGACTTAGCAATCCTGCACATATCTTTAAAAGAAGGGCCTCCTAGATGGGCTATATTTTTTTTGTTTTCTTCTTTCATCACAAAATTTGCCAAAGAAAAACTAATCACATGCGGTAAGTGTGAAATGATAGAAGCATGATGATCATGCGCGATACTATCCATAAATACAAGCTTCATTCCTAAATCTGAAAAAATTTCTATAGCCCTTTTTTGATGAATATGATCAGCATTTTGCACATCACATAAAACACAAACTGCATTTTTATATAAATCTTTTATAGCTGCATTTGGACCACTATTTTCAGTTCCTGCCATAGGATGAGCTGCGATAAATTGACTTTTCAAATAAGAAGGTAAATTTTTAATAATTTCTTCTTTTGTACTTCCAAGCTCAATGATAGTACAATCTTTAGAAATACCTTGAAATTCTTTTAAGATTTTTACAATAGCTCTTACAGGAATAGCTAAAAAAATCACATCACATTTTTTCAACTCTTCAAAAGAAACAATTTTATCTATTAACTTTCTATCTAGCGCAATCTGCTCAAATTCTTTGTTTATATCATACCCACAAACTAAATCTATTAATTTATTCTCTCTTAAGCTAAGGCCTAAAGATCCGCCTATTAAGCCAAGTCCGACTATACCTACTTTCATAAATTTTCCTTAAAAAGCATTAGTTAAAAATATTTTGGTATTATAACGATTTTGTATATAAAAATTTAGGTAAAATGATGAAAAAATGGTTTGTTTTCTTTGCACTCTCAAGTTCTTTATGTGCAGCTACGATTAAAGATATCAAATTTGAAGGCTTATCGCAACTTTCCAAAGAAAGTGCTATTGCGATTTCTAAATTAAAAATAGGACAAAAAATTGATCCTGCTAGTATAGATATGGCAATTAAAAACCTTTTTGATAGAAATTATTTTAAAGATATAGTAGTAGAAGAAAAAAATGGGGTGCTAACTTTTAAAGTAATAGAAAAACCTTCCATTGGAAAAATAGATATTCAAGGTATAGCAAGTAACGATAGAAAACAAATAGAAAGCCTTGTTGGCTTAAAACCTGGAATTTTATATGATGAAAATTCAGCTAAAGATGCTGCTGAAAAAATCAAGCTTTTTTATCAAGCCAAAGGTTTTTATGACACTGTTGTAGAAATCAAAGATGAAAAATTAAGTAATTCAAGCTCATTAAAACTTACTTTTGTTGTAAATCGTGGGGAAAATATCATCATAGAAAAAGTGCATTTAAGCGGTGCAAAAAATTTAAGCTATTCAGATATTGAACCTGCGATAGCAAATAAACAAAGAGAAGCCCTAGGCTGGATGTGGGGCTTTAATGATGGTAAGCTTAAAATCTTTGATTTAGCAAATGATAGCTCAAGAATTTCAGATGTTTATTTAAAAGAAGGATATCTTGATGTGAGCGTATCTCCTGCTTTTTTAAATACTTACACAGATACTTATCAAGCTGATTTGACTTATTTTATCAACGAGGGTGAGGTTTATAAAGTTAAAGGGATTAAAATTTTTAATCCAATTTTTAGTGATGAAGAAAATGAAGCTTTAGCAAATGATTTAAAATTAAGTGTTGGAAAAATAGTTAATATAGAAAAACTAAGAGAAGATATAAAAACCATAGAAACTAAAACAGCAGATTTAGGCTATGCTTTTGTGCAAGTTATACCTGATATACAAAAAGATAAAGAAAATCATGAAGCTATGATTATTTTTAAAGTCATACCAAATGAAAAAGTATATATAAGAGATGTCATCATCTCAGGTAACACCAAAACAGTTGATAGGGTTGTTCGTAGAGAGCTTTATCTAACTGAAGGCAATCTTTATAATAGAACTGATTTAATGGACTCAAGAAATGCTCTAAGAAGAACTGCGTATTTTGAAAATGTAGATATTAAAGAGCAAAGAGTAGATGATACGCATATTGATTTGATAGTAGAAGTCAAAGAAGCTTCAACTGGGGCTATCTCAGGTGGTATTGGTTATGGAACTAGTGATGGAATTTTACTTAGCGCTTCATTATCTGATGCAAATATCTTAGGCTCTGGTATGAAAGGAAGTGTAAGTATAGACAAAGGCGATGATACACTTTCAGGTAGAGTATCTTTAAGAAATCCTAGAGTAAATGATAGTGATTATTCTCTTGGAGGATCATTATATTCAGATCGTTTAGAATGGGATAGCTATGATGAGAGAAACTATGGTTTTGATATAAGTGTTGGTAAAACTTTAGGAAGATATACAAGCGTTGATTTAACTTATAATCTTGAGCAAAGTGATATTTATCATTTAAGTGATCGCTTAATCGCTCAAGGATATAAACTTGGAAAAACTTATAAAAGCTCCATTACACCTTCAATAGTATTTAACAATACAGATGATTATTATCTACCAAGATCAGGTTTTATCGCTTCAACCTCACTTGAATATGCAGGCTTAGGTGGAGATCAAGAATTTATAAGCTCTACTACTAAATTTAATTATTACCAAGGCTTGGAAGAATTTATAGGTTGGGATTTGATTTATCGTTATAAAGCAAGTTTTTATAAGGTATGGGATCAAGGTTATTTACCTATCAATGAAAAATTATATCTTGGAGGTATAGGAACTATTAGAGGTTTTGATAGAAGAAGTGTAAGCCCTAAAAATGCGTGGGGTGATGAAACAGGTGGTACAGTGGCTTTTGCTAACTCTGTTGAGCTTAGCTTTCCAATCTTTGATAGAATCAAACTAAGAGGAAGTGTATTTTTTGACTATGGTGCCATAGGTGAGAGTTCTTTAAGTCAAATTCAAAGATGGAGTACAGGTGTTGGTTTTGAGTGGCTAACTCCACTAGGTGCTTTAAATTTAGTTTTTGCTAAACCATTTAACACTAACTCAAAAGATGATTTAAGTAAATTTGAGTTTATGTTGGGTGCAAGATTTTAAAAATACTAAAATCTTGCTATAATTTTGAAATTTTATTTTAGGTAGAGATAATGAATTTTTTAGATATTTTTTCTAGTATAAGACGCAAACAAGCTACTCCAAGTGAAGCTCCAAATCACTGGGTAAAATGTAATTCTTGTCATGCGTTAATGTATTATAAAGAAATAGAAACTTGTTATAATGTTTGCCCTAAATGTAATTTTCATATGAGATTAAATCCTTTAAAACGCATCGAGTTACTTAGCGATGAAGGTACATTTGTAGAAATGGATAAAGACTTACACGCAATCGATCCGCTTAAATTTGTAGATAGTAAATCATATAAAAAAAGATTAGCAGAAAATGAAGAAAAAACAGGAAGAAAAAGCGCCATAATAAGTGGTGAATGTAATATAGATGGGATAAAAACTCAACTTGTTGTTTTTGATTTTTCTTTCATGGGTGGAAGTTTAGGCTCAGTAGAAGGTGAAAAAATTCTTAGAGCGATTGAAAGAGCGATTGAGAAAAAAACTCCTGTTGTTATAGTGAGCGCAAGCGGTGGAGCTAGGATGCAAGAAAGCACTTATTCTTTAATGCAAATGAGTAAAACAAGTGCAGCATTAAAACTGCTAGCAGAAGAAAAACTTCCTTATATTTCAGTATTAACCGATCCGACCATGGGTGGAGTGAGTGCATCTTTTGCTTGGCTTGGAGATATCATCTTAGCTGAACCTGGTGCTCTAGTAGGCTTTGCAGGAGCTAGGGTAATCAAACAAACCATAGGTGCTGATTTACCAGAAGGCTTTCAAAAGGCTGAATTTTTACTCGAGCATGGATTGATTGATGCGATTGTAGAAAGAAGTGAGCATAAAAAATTTATAGCAGACTTTTTAAGATTTTTTTCTAAAAACTAAAAATGCAAATCAATCTTTTAAGCATTCAAAAAAACAATAATGATGAATTTAGCAAGATAGATGAGCATTATATCAAGCTCATCAAAAAATTTTGCAGTTTTAATGATATTTGTATTTTTAATAATAAAATCAATCAAGCACAAAACACTAATACCATAGAAGCAAAAAAATCTTATACAAATGCACTAAGTCCTTATAAAAAAGGTTTTTGTATAGCCTTAGATGAAAAAGGTAAAGAGCTTACAAGTGTAGAATTTGCAAGATTATTACAAGATAAAAATGAAATTTCATTTTTTATAGGCGGTGCTTATGGATTTGAACAAGAATTCATCGCACAAATGCATACAAGCATAGCTCTTAGTAAAATGACTTTAGTGCATAAATTTGCCAAAACTATGCTTTTAGAGCAAATTTATCGTGCATTTTGCATTAATACAAATCACCCATATCACAAATAGGAGCGTTTATGCAAGAATTAAATCTTGAAGAATTTAAAAACATATTACTTCAAAGACAAAATGAAATTTTACAAGAACTTCAGGGTAATATAAACAATATCCATAATCTACAAGATAGCGAACCTAGAGATGAGGTTGATTTGCAACAAATTGACAATAGCTCTCATATTGACTTTAAAATCAACGAAAATTTAAAAGCCGAGCTAGAAGAAATTAAACATTCATTAAGTAAAATAGATAACAATACTTATGGTATTTGTGAGTATTGTGAAGATGATATTCATCCTGAAAGACTTAAGGTAAAACCTCACGCAAAATACTGTATCAATTGCCGTGAAACCCTAGAAAAAAGGAAAGAGCTATGAAAATAAGATTGTTTTTCTTTGCAAGTTTAGTTTATCTTTTAATTGTTGCAGCCTTAGTTTATAATCTAAACTTAGGAAATTACACTTTCACAATTTCTACTTTTGAATTAAATTTGCCTATTAGCTTATGGGTTGTTTTGCCTGCTTTATTTTTAATGATATTAGCATTAGCACATATGAGTTTTTATGGTTTTTTAAAACATTTACAATATAAAAATCTAATTAAAGATAGTAAAAATTATGAAAATTTTATTATTGATATTTTTTTAAAAAAAGCAAGCAAGGTTAAATTTAAAACTCAAGAATTTCAAAACATAGCAAAAAACACTCGAGCTCTTTGTTTTAAAGAAAAAATTCAAAATCCTAAAATAGATGAAATTATTGATATTTTTGAGAACTTAGACAAAAAGGAATTTGTGGAATTAAAAAAATACAAGCTAGATCCAAATAATGAAATTTTTATTTTAAATGAAAAAAATCACTTTCAAAATGATAGCAATTATGCTTTTTCTTTTATCAAAAACAAAGATACCTTAGTAGATGAGCTAGAAATTTTTGCTTATAAAATGGTGTTAGAAAATGCGCCCTATAGTCAAATTAAAACACTAAAAATACAAAAAAATCAAGATGATATTTTATTGCTTTTAAGTAGATTTGAAAAAGAAAACTTAGATTTAAATCATGCTGAAATCGAAGTTTTACTTAGTATGAATACCTTAGATGATAAATCATATTTGCACTGTGCTAAAATACTTTGCAAAAAAATAGAACCTCAAATATTAATTGCTTTATTTAAAAAGTTAAAAGATAATCATTCTCAAGCTTTAAGAGCTTATCTTTATACTTTGGCAGAATTTGGTATGTATGATGAATTGCTTAATGAATTAGGAAATGATCAAAATGAACATAAAGACTTTAGACTCTTGCTCTTTTTAAGAGAACATAATAAAAAAATAGAGCTTGAAAAATTAATACAATGATAGATTTTAGTAAAAAGCCTTTATTTTTAGCCCCTATGGCAGGTTTTTCAGACTTGCCTTTAAGAAATTTAGTTAAACAATTTGGGGCTGATGTAACTATTAGTGAAATGATAAGTTCTAATGCTTTAGTGTATGAGAGCTCAAAAACTCTTAAAATGCTAGAAAAAGCTGAGCTTGAAAATCCTTACATAGTTCAAATTGCAGGCTCAGATGAGAGCGTGATTCAAAAAGCAGTAGAAATACTAAATCGTTTTGATTTTATAGATGGGATTGATTTTAATTGTGGTTGTCCTGTAAATAAAGTTATAAAACAATGTGCAGGTAGTGCTCTTTTGCAAGATCTTGATAAATTACAAAGAATTTTAGAACTTATCAAAAAAGCAAGTAATAAAAAATTAACTAGTGTCAAAGTAAGATTAGGGTTTGATAAAAAAAATCCCATTGCTATTGCTAAAGCGTGTGAAAATGCTGGAGTAGATTTTATCAGTATACATGGTCGCACTAGAAAACAAATGTATAGCGGAAATGCTGATTATGAAGCCATAGCTTTAGCCAAAGAAAATATCAAAATTCCTTTAGTAGCAAATGGTGATATTAGTGCAGAAAATGCTAAAGAAGTATTTAAAATTACAAATTGTGATGCTTTGATGATAGGACGTGCAAGCATAGGAAAACCTTGGATATTTCATGAGATAAAAACTGGCAAAAAAATCGAAAAGGCTATGAAAAATAAAATTATATTCGCGCATTTTGAAGAAATGTTAAAGCATTATAAAGAACAAGGCATAAGTATATTTAGAAAACATTTGCATGAATATTCTAAAGGTTATGAAGATGCATCTAATTTTAGAGATTGTGTTAATCGTATTAATGATGCAGATATTATGCGAAAATATATTCAAGAATTTTTCAATAAGGAATGATTTTTGCTTGTAAATTTATAAGCAATATGAATGAAGAGATACCATAAAACAAGGAAGGTTCATGGCAGCTCATATCAATTCAAAAGGGATTTACAAAGCATTAGGTGGCATTAGAACAAGTGCAAACAATTTAGCAGCACATGCTTCAAAGCTTAACAATCAAAGTTTAAATTTCGAGCAAGTTTTACAACAAACACAACCAAAATGTATAAGCACTTGCCTACAAAGTTCTCAAAAACAACTTGGAAATTTGCTTGAAGATATTAAAAATAGCAAGGAAGCTATTATAAAAAATACACATATTGATAGTGCAAATATCATCGCAAAATTAAGACAAGAGGCTATTATGATGTATGATATTACTCTTAAAAACCCTCTTTAATGATTTTATATAAATTATCAATATATTCATCGCTAAAATGCGATGAATTAAAATTTTCATAAAACTTTGCAAGATCTTCAGCTTTAAACTCATAACCAAAAGCACATTTTTTATGTGCAGGTAAAAAAGCTCTTACCAATACAACGTTTTTTTGTATATACTCATCGCAATAAAAACATATAAAGCTTTTATGTAAACGTCCTTCAAAATTTAAAATTTTTAAATAAGCATCTACTATAACACGCTTGCAATCTTGTTTTTCAAAACGTTTAGCACAATCTTCTAAAAGCTCAAAATAAAAACTATCAATTTCCTCAACATCTTTTAAATGCTGATAAAAAAGCCTAATAAACTCTTGCCAAAAAAACATTCTCTCTCTATCTAAAATCCAAGAAAAACCAATATGCAAAACATCTTTTAAACGTGGTAAAAACCTCGAACTTTCCTCAAGCTCAAAATCAATCTTATACCCACTTAGTATATTAGAATGACGCATGCCATAAAATCTATAACTTTTAATAACTTTTTTAGCACTTAAAAGATAAACGATTAAATCCTCATCTTTTACACTCTGAATATGTAAGATAAAACCTTGCATTTTATAAAAGTTCTACGCCATAAGCTTGCAAAATTTCATAAGCACTATTTTCTAAAGACTTACTAAAACTCGCTGTTGCATTTTTATGCAATATAATTTTTGAGTTGATACTAGCGCTTTGAGCTAAAATAATATTACTAAATACACAAATATGTGAAACCAAACCACAAAATTCTATACTTTCATAATAATTTTGTTTTAAAAAAATAGCCAATTCTAAGCTACCAAAAGCATTCTTATAAAAGATTTTTTTTGCATTTTTTAAATACATATCAAAATCACTTGGCATTTGCCAACCTAAAGTATCTCTAATACAATGATAAATAGGTAATTTTTTTCCTTCTTGAGTTTTTAAATAATTTTCATCATGCGTATCAAAAGTAAAAACAATATCACCTTGATGATTTTTTAAAAGAGCAAGAATATTTTCTTTTATCTTGGTAGCTTTTTCAAAACCTAAGCTACCATCGATAAAATCATTTTGATAATCAACAACAACTAAAAGTTTAGTCATTATCCTTAACCATGAAAAAACTATCCGTGTGGATATTTTCAAATGCAGTTTTTAAGCTTGTAAATAATTTTGGATTTTCTTTTTCTAAATTTGCTAAAAGCTGTTTAGCTTCTTCTCTAGCATGAGGAAATTTTACATTTTTTTCACTTAATTTCATACCAGGACAAAATTCATTACCAATAACTTCTAATTCATTATTAATAGCATTTTCTCTTAATTGTCTTTCTCTTACAAAAATCAAAGGTCGAATAACCTCTACACCTCTTTTACTTTTATATTTTGGAGCTAAACTTCTAAGAGCACCATTATAAATAAAATTCATAAAAAAACTTTCCACTGCATCATCTAAATGATGAGCTATAGCTAGTTTATTAAAACCGTTTTCCAAAGCATAAGTATATAAAGCACCACGCCTCATTCTTGAAAAATAGCTACAAAAGCTTGAATTTTTTCTAATCGTATCACCTGAAATTTCATAAATATTAGAATCAATCACTTCATGGTCA
The DNA here is from genome assembly GCF_025771825.1 of Campylobacter sp. IFREMER_LSEM_CL2101. NCBI lineage: Bacteria > Pseudomonadati > Campylobacterota > Epsilonproteobacteria > Campylobacterales > Campylobacteraceae > Campylobacter > Campylobacter sp. IFREMER_LSEM_CL2101. The sequence goes on along the minus strand of NZ_JAKMQZ010000001.1, from coordinate 31,885 downwards.
ATATCATGTTCTTTGCAGTGATTATGAAGTTTGGTATAATCTTCACCCATGCCATAGCTTAAAGTTACTGCTTTAAGTTCAAATTTAAAAGGCGCGTGTGCTTGCATACGCTTTAAAAGATGTGCTAAAGCCAGAGAGTCTTTCCCACCACTAAGTCCTAATAAAACTTTGTCATTATCTCCTATTAAGGAAAATTTAGCATTTGCTTTTGCAACTTCTCTGATTAGTCTTTTGCTAAGATTTATCATAATTTCTCACAAATTTTTAAGACAAAATTAGCCGAAATTTTAGCAGATTTTTCTACAAACTCATCAAAGTCAAATTCAGCCTTTTCACCTGCTTTATCACTCATTGATCTTAAAATCAAACATGGAATTTTTAAAGCATCACACACCAAAGCTACACTAGCTCCTTCCATTTCACAAGCATCTGCATTGAAAATCTCTCTAATTTTTGCTTTTTTATTCTCATCGCAAATAAACTCATCACCCGTAGCGATAATACCTGATTGCAATTTAACACCAAGCTCTTTAGCAACCTCTATAGCAAGATTATTTAGCTTATCATCTGTTTTTATAAAAATTTCATTGCCTGGAACATAACCAAGTGGATGACCAAAAGCTGTAATATCTAAATCATATTGAGCTAATTTTGTAGCATAGATTAAATCCCCTATTTCTAAACTAGGATTAAAAGCACCAGCTACACCTGTAAAGAGTAAAAGCTCGGCTTTAAATTTTTCTATCATAATAGCCGCACTAAGAGTAGAATTGACTTTCCCTATCTTAGAATAAGCGATTATTAATTCATGATTTTTATATTTTGCAAGATAATAAGTATTATTTGCATATTCTATTGTTTGATATTCTTTTAATGTTTCTAGTAAAGGAGTAACCTCTTCAGGCATAGCTCCCAAAATAGCTATTTTCATTTAATTACCTTTAAAATTTCATCAATATCTTCTATTTTACTTAAGGCATAAGTTTCTTTTTGAGTGATTTTTTTATTTAAGCCCTTTAACACGCTCGCACCAAATTCTATATAAAAATCTACTTCTTCATCTATTGCCTTAATGCTTTGTTTATAAAGAACAGGCTTGATGAGTTGCTCGCTTAAAAGCGTTAGAGCTTGATTTTTATCATTATACACTTTTGCATTAACATTTGATACTACGCTTTTAAAACTCTCTTTTAAAATAGGTTCTAATTCTTTTGTAAGTTTCAAAGACGCATTTTTTAATAATGGACAATGGCTTGCAACGCTCATATTTAAAAGCATAGCTCTTTTAGCTCCTGCATTTTTAAACTCACTCTCATAAGAAGCTAAATCGGGCTTTAAACCTGCTACTACAATTTGCCCATCACAATTATAATTAGCAGCAAAAATGTTTTTTTCTTCACTTAATGCATTTTGACAAAGTTCTTCTACCACTTTATCTTCAAGCCCTAAAACCACCATCATACCAGCTTCGATTTTAGAGCAATCCTCCTGCATAAATTGGCCACGCTTGTTAACAAGTGCTATAACATCTAAAAAGTCAAATGCACCTTGAGTCGCTAAAGCACTAAATTCTCCTAGTGAATGGCCTAAACTATACTTAGCTTCTATACTAGCTTGCTCTTTTAAAGCTTCATAAGCCATTAGTGAGTTTAACACTATGGCCATTTGTGTAAATTCACTTTTATTTAAATTTTCATTTTCTTTAAAAAGCAAATTTTTAAAATCAATCTTACAATAATCACTTACACAATCTAATAATTCTCTTGCTTTAAGTGAATTCTCATAAAAACTAAGCCCCATACCAACACTTTGAGAGCCTTGGCCTGGGAAAATAAATGCACTATTCATTAGTGTCCACCGCAGCAACCGCCACCACCATGTCCGTGGCCACCACAACATCCACCACCACCATGTCCGTGATGATGATCATGATGATGTCCTCCACCACCACATCCACAACTTCTACTACCTGCAATAATTCCTGTTAAAATTTCATCTTCACTTGCAGCTCTAACATCTACAATATTAATTGAAAATAACAAGTCTTTTCCTGCGTAAGCATGATTATAATCAATAGTAACTTCATTCTCAGTAATTTCTCTAACAATTACTCTTACTGTATTACCATCTTCGCCTTCGCCAAAAAGCTCCATACCAACTTGCAAATCAATCCCCGCAAACTGCTCTTTTGGTAAAGTTTGCAATGCATTTGCATCATATTCACCCAAAGCATTTTCTTTTTTTATCACAATATCGGCATTACATGGGGCATTAAGTTTTTGAATTTCTTCTTCTAGTCCTTCTAAAATTTGACCCTTACCTAAAATAAAAGAAATAGGTTCAGCATAAATATTTGATTCTAAAACTTCATTTGTGTTTGCATCTTTTAACTCATAAAACATTGAAACTACACTATTTTTTTCTATAGCCATTTTATCTCCTTTGTTATTTTCTATCTGGTGAAACTTTTGCTTCAGGACTATCAGGATAAGCTGTCTTTAAAGCTTTATAAAATTTATTAGCACTTTTTGGATCTCCAACCTTATCTAAGCTAATAGCTGTATGATAAAGTAATTTTGGCACATAATCGCCCTTAGTGCTTATAGCAGAACTTTTCTTATAAAATCCCAAAGCACCTGCGTAATCTTGCTGTTTATATCTTATCTCTCCAAGCCAAAAAGTAGATCTAGCAGGTTTATAGTGAATACTTATTAGATGTTCAAATTTTTCTTTTGCATCTTCAAATTGATTTTTATTAGTTTCATCAATTGCTTTTTTCAAAATTTCACTAGATTGTAATTTTTTCCAACTATCATCTTTTACTTCAATCACTTCTTCTTGAGTTTCATTTTCATCTTGAATGATTTCTTCGGTTTTATTATCATCACTTACAATAGGAACGACAGGGGTTGCTTTTGTCTGATTTTGCACTCTAGCTATTTCAGATTGAAAGAAAGTTATAGTTTTATTCATATCTTCTTTTGAGATATAATCATCATTAATTTTATTAATCAAAGTTGTAATTTCGCTTAAAACTTTTTGAATCTCTTGATGATTTTTTTCTTGAATTTGTCTATTCTCTTCGACATAAGCTCTTAAATTTTGAATTTCTTGAGTAATATTTGCATCAAAATTTTGATAGTTTTCTTCCAATGAAAGCAATTTTGTATTAGCTTTTGAATACTGAGCATTTAAGCCTTCAGTTACACTTTGCAAGCCTTCTATGTTTTCTATGGCTGTATTTATTTTACTTGTTAAATTTGTATAATATTCATTTAAAGCTTTTAAGCGTTCTTGATTTTCATATTGTAATTTTTCATTTTGAGTTAAACCATAAGGTGTTTTTGTATCTACTTTTCCTGCATCAAATGCTGAAATTTCAGCGTGTAAAAAAGTAGCTCCTAAAAGAGCTACTGATAATAATTTTAATTTCATTTATTAAAACTTATTTTGATAATTTAAATTCTGCACGGCGATTTTGAGCATCGCAAGCTTTTGTTCTTTCAGTACATACAGGATTAGTTTCTCCATAGCTTTTTACGCTAATTCTATCTGCGCTAACACCTTGAGCTACTAAAGATTCTTTTACTGCTTTAGCTCTTTTTAAACCTAAAGCTTGATTATACTCATCAGTTCCCCACTCATCGCAGTTTCCTTCAACCACGATTGCAGCATTAGCAGCTTCTTTGTTGAAAATTTCAGCATTATTTGCAATAACTTTTTGCATATCTTTTCTAACATTAAATTTATCAAAGTCAAAATATACATTTGCTACAGAATTTAAAGATTCAAGATTTTCAAATCTATCAGAACCACCGCTACCTTTTGAGCCATCTACACTACTTGAGCTACTTACACTAGTATTTTTTGTAGCACAACCACTTACAATAACAGCAAATGCAGTAATTGAAGCAAAAATGATTTTTTTCATTGCTTTTCCCCTTTTATTTATTTAAAAATCATAATTTAATTATAACAAAAAAAATGCTATTTTGATATTTTACCAATCAATTGATTGAATTTTACCTACTTTTAAACCATAATGAAAGGCTTTATTTGCATTAATTCTAATAACTCCTAATGCACTTTGTGAACCTAAATATTTAATAAACACAACACTTTCTCCATCACTAGAAAATCTTGGAAAAAGATTTTTGCCATTTGCAGTAAGCTGTCTTATATAATCACTTTGAGTAGACATTAAATAAAGATTAAAAACTCCGCTTTGATTTACTTCTCTACTAGAATAAACCATATAGTGTTTATAAGTAGAAACCGAAGAATTATTTTTACCATGAAAAACAACTTGTTCTGTTAAATTTGAATCTAAATTTTGCATAAAAATATTTGGATAACCCAAACGATCAGATACAAATACAATTTTTTTATCATCATCTACAAAATTGCCATTTACATCAATACCCATGTAATTTGTAATTTGTGTCAGATTTTTTGAATCTACATCATACAAATACACATCAGGTTGGTCTTTTGGAGCCATGGTAAGTAAAATTTTTTTACCATCATCACTCACATCAGAAGCAACCATCATACCTTTGCTAGCGATAATTTTTGTTGTGTTTTTATTTTTCATGTTATATTTATAAAGAGTTGGAATCTCATCTTCATAAGCAGTAAAATAAAATGCATTTTGCTCTTTATTTGCCCATTTAGGAAACAAATTTAAACCTTTTGAAATCAATACTTTTTGGTAAGTTAAAGTATAATCTGCTAATAAAATATCACTTTGCTTATTACCTTGGGTTCTAGCTATTAAAATTTTATGATCCATCCAATCAACCGGTGCAAAACCTAATTTTCTATTCATTTGAGCGACACTTCTATGTGACAAAAATGGATACTCTTCAATAGATAGAATTTGTTCATAAAATCTTGTTTTAGTTTCATTTGCGGCTAAAATTTCAACATCGATATCTAAAAGTTTGCCATTTTTATTTAATATATAAGAAAAAATATAATCGCCTTGTTTTTCATCTTGAGTTATCTCAAAATTTGAACTTACTTTTATATCATTAACAAGCATATTGTAAAAACTTTTTTTAAGATCTAAATCATTCAATTTAGACTGATCTTTAATATAAATTTTTGGCAATTGCATACCTTTATTAACAACAGATATTGTCGCATCTTGTCCAAATAATACTGAACAAAAAAATAAAAATACTAGTATTTTTTTCATTGTTTCTCCGTTTTAAACTCAATTATATCACTAAGTTGCATTTTGATTTTTCTTATTTTACCATTTGGAGGTAAAGTTATGTATTTTCCTTCTAAATTTTGTAAAAATTCTTTTGCTTTTTTATCAAAATTATCACTATGTGCGCTAGTAGCACTTAGTAAATAAAAATAGCCATTATTATCAATTACAAATTCTACCTCTATACTTAAATTACCGCTAGGATTGTAAATTCTCCATCTATCCTCAAGGTATTTTCTCACAGCACCCAAAAATTGATCATAAACCCCTACTTTTTGCTCTATAACAGATTGTCCTAATTCTTGATTAATTTGCAAATTTTCATTAAGTTGCTTAGAAAAATCATTGATTTTTTCTCTTTGGGCAAAAGTAGGTTTTTTTGAAGGCATAGAAGATTGCACTTTAGTCGTTTTTTCTTCTTGATAGTCTTCTATTTTACCAAACAGCTCATTAAAAACACTTGCTTGTTGTTCTATATTTTGCGTATTGACACTTTTGTTAGTGGTATATTTTTGTAAAAGATTTTCTTCAAATAAGCTTTGCAAATTTTCTTTTTGCAATTCTTGTATCATATTTACTTGATTTTGATTTATACTATCTCCAAATTCTATATTAATAAAACTATTAGGATCATCAGTATATTCAATAGCTTTTGGTTTATATTCAATTAATTTAAAAAAAACCAAGAAAACAACAAAAAAATAAACTAAAACTGCACAAATAAAGGATTTAAAATTGTGTATAGAATTTTCTTCCATTTTCTACTCAGTTTGCAAAGCAACTTTTTGGAAACCTAAATGTTTCATTGTTCTTAAAACACTCATTACATCATCATATTTTAGATTCTTATCTGCTCTTATGAAAACTGTCTCTTGAGTATTATATTGAACTTTTAAAGCATTCATATTGTCTGCAAAACTTACAAAATTAAACTTATCTTTTCCTATAAAAATTTCTTTTTTTGCATTAATTGTTACAATTAAACTTTTAATATTTGGCGCACTTGAAGTTTTTTGTGAACCTTGAGGAAGTTGCACTTTTTCCTCATACGTGATACTTGGTGCAGTTACCATCAAAATAGCAAGCAATACAAGCATAATATCAACTAAAGGTGTAATGTTTAATTCGGGTTTTTCTTCTAAAAACATAAATTAAGCCTTTATAGAACTTACCAGCACCTTGATTTCACTATCTAAGATATTAATCAACTCATAAGCTTTGCGTTTGATAATCAAATGAAAGCTATATGCAGGGATTGCCACTAAAATCCCACAACCTGTAGCCACCAAAGCTTCACTAATTTTAGGAGCAATAATGCTTAAAGAATTTTGCATTTCTAAACCACCAAAGGTTTCAAGTATAGAAATCACTGTACCAAAAAGCCCTATAAAAGGGGAGGTTGAAGCTATGATACTAAGCCAAGTCAATCCTATTGTAGCTTTTTTTTCTACAGAATTTTTATAAATATTCATTTTAGTTTCATCAATTTCCACACATTTTTTTAAAATTGACGCACTTTGACTTAAATCTTTTTCCCCTCTCATTAAAGCTTCTAAAGCTTGGCTTTCATTTTGAGTCCATTTATTAATAAGCATTAATCTTGAAAATAAAATACTAAAACTAAGTATAAAATACACCGAAAGCCAAGCTAATACAATATAAGTGATTAAGCTTGTATTTTCAAAGAAATGAAAAATTGCTTGAAAATCCACTATTTTTGCCTTACATTATTATCCATCTTAGCAAAAGTAGAAGCCAAAGCAACGCTATCACTACTCATAGATTTAATCAAATCTTTTGCTTCTTCTAATCTTTTTGCTATTTCACTATCGCTATTTCCACCAACCCATACAGCACCTTTTGCTAAAACACTTACTTTAGTTTCAGATACCTTTGCATGACCTGAATCAATAGCAACTAATTCATGAGTTGAATCTGATTTTTCTATATCTATAATTCCTGCCTTTAAAGAAGAGATTAAAGATGCATGTCCTTTTAAAACACCAAATTCACCTTCACTTCCAGGAAGAACAATAGATTTTACATTATCATTGTAAATCATACCAAGAGGTGTTACCACCTCTATATGTATTAAATTATCCATTATTAAGCCTTAAGTTTTTCTGCTTTTTCAATAACTTCATCAATTCCACCTACCATATAGAAAGCATTTTCTGGTAAATGGTCGTATTTTCCTTCTAAAATACCTTTAAAGCCTGCTATCGTATCTTCTAAACTAATGTATTTACCAGGACTTCCTGTAAATACTTCTGCAACGAAGAATGGCTGAGATAGGAATTTTTCAATTTTTCTCGCTCTTTCAACGATCAATTTATCTTCTTCACTTAATTCATCCATACCTAAAATAGCAATAATATCTTGTAAATCTTTATATTTTTGAAGCACTGATTGTACGCCACGCGCTACTTTATAATGCTCTTCACCTATAATTTGCGGATCAAGCATTCTTGAAGTAGAATCAAGTGGATCAACAGCTGGATAAATACCTTTTTCAGCAATCGATCTATTTAAAACCGTAGTTGCATCTAAGTGTGCAAAAACTGTTGCTGGTGCAGGGTCTGTTAAGTCATCTGCTGGCACATAAACTGCTTGAACTGAAGTAATAGATCCTTTTTTGGTTGATGTAATTCTTTCTTGGAACTTACCCATTTCGCTAGCTAGGGTTGGCTGATAACCAACAGCTGAAGGAATTCTTCCTAAAAGCGCTGACATTTCTGAACCTGATTGAGAAAATCTAAAAATATTATCAATAAACATCAATACATCAAGTCCCATTTCATCTCTAAAATACTCAGCCATAGTAAGACCTGTTAATGCAATACGATTTCTTGCCCCTGGTGGTTCATTCATTTGACCATAGCACAGTGCAACTTTATCCAATACGTTACTTTCTTTCATTTCATTATAAAGGTCATTACCCTCACGTGTTCTTTCACCAACACCTGCAAAAACTGAATATCCACTATGTTTAAATGCAACATTGTGAATTAATTCCATAATAATAACGGTTTTACCAACACCGGCACCACCAAAAAGACCAACTTTGCCACCTTTAGCATAAGGAGCTAATAAATCAACCACCTTAATACCTGTTTCAAAAATTTCGCTTTTTGTGCTTTGCTCTTCAAATGGAGGAGGATCTCTGTGAATTGACCAATGTTTATCAAAATTAATCTCTTCACCCTCATCAATTAAATCACCCGTTACATTAAAAATTCTTCCAAGAACTTTTTCGCCCACTGGAACACTGATTGGGTTACCAGTTGCCTCTACGGTTAAACCTCTAACAAGACCATCTGTCATATCCATAGCAATAGTTCTTACTTTATTATCACCTAAATGTGCAGCTACTTCAAGAACTAGCTTACATTCTTTTCCTTCTAATTCATAATTAACAATAATAGCTTCATTAATTTGTGGAAGATATTCTTTAAATTCAACATCAACCACTGGTCCTAAAACTTGAGAAATAAAACCTTGCATCATCACTCCTAAATTTATTTCATTGACTCAACACCGCTGATAATCTCTATCAATTCGGTGGTAATAGATTCTTGTCTTGCTTTGTTATAAGCTAAGTTAAGCTGCTTAACTCTTGCTTTTGCATTATTGGTTGCATTATCCATAGCTTGCATTCTTGCACTATGTTCAGCCGCCAAAGAATCAACCAAAGAAAAATACATATTATATTCAAAATAAGTTTTTAATAAATCATTTAAGATTTCTTCATCTTCTGGCTCTAAGTCCATTAAAGACTGCGATTCTTGTTCTTCCTTACTTGCAATAGCTTGCACTGGCAATAATTCATTAATACGAATTTCTTGAGAAATCATATTTTTATAACCATTATGTATAATTACAACCTTATCAGTTACTTCATTTACAAAATCATCTACTGCACTTTGTATAATAGCACATGCTTTTTCATAGTCAGGACTAGAGCTTGTATCTAAATACTTTTCTAAAATTTCAATATTTTGAAAATTAAAATACTCTATACCTGTTTTACCAATAGCTCTTAATCTTACTTTGATTTTTTTTGCTTTACAATCTTCAAGCATTTCATTTACTGTTTTAATGGTTTTGATGTTAAAACCACCGCATAAACCTTTATCGGCAGTAATGAAAATAATATCCATTTTTTCAATATTGTCTTTTTTTCTAAAAAACGGAAGTTTATCATCAAGTCCTTCGTATTGATTAATCTTGAATGCAATTTCAGATAAAACTTCATCAATTTTTTGAGCAAAAACTTTTGACTTTTTAGCTGCCTCTTCTGCCTTTCTTAATTTGGCAGTAGAGACAAGCTTCATAGCATTAGTTGTCTTTTGTGTATTATGAACACTTTTTATTTTTCTTTTAATTTCTTTTAAATTAGACATTTAAAAACCTTATATATGGTTTGCTTTAAACTCACTCAATGCTTTAGCTAATTTTTCTTCTAAATCTTTATCTAAAGCTTTCTTAGTTCTAATTTGCTCAAAAATTTCTGGATATTTAGCTTCAATAAATGGATATAAAGCTGCTTCAAATTCTCCAATTTTCGAAACTGCTATATCATCTAAATATCCTTTAGTTCCTGCATAAATCATCACTACTTGATTTTCAGCTGAAAGCGGAGAATATGGTGGTTGTTTTAGAACTTCAACCATTCTTTGTCCGCGTTCAAGTTGCTTTCTACTTGCTTCATCCAAATCACTTGCAAATTGCGCAAAAGCTTGCAACTCTCTATATTGAGCTAAATCAAGTCTTAATGTACCTGAAACTTGTTTTGTTGCTTTAATTTGCGCAGCACCACCAACACGAGATACAGATAGACCAACATTAATCGCAGGACGAATACCTGAGTTAAATAAATCTGTTTCCAAGAAAATTTGCCCATCAGTAATTGAAATAACATTAGTTGGAATATAAGCTGAAACATCGCCCGCTTGAGTTTCGATAATAGGTAGTGCAGTCAAACTTCCTGCGCCAAGCTCATCGCTTAACTTACTTGCTCTTTCAAGCAATCTTGAATGTAAATAAAATACATCCCCTGGATAAGCTTCACGACCCGGAGGACGACGTAAAATCAAAGACATCTCACGATATGCAACAGCATGCTTACTTAAATCATCATAAACAATCAATGCATGTCTTGAATTATCTCTAAAATACTCACCCATAGTTACACCTGTATATGGAGCAAGGTATTGCAATGCAGCAGGATCAGAAGCACCTGCATTTACTACTATACTATAATCCATTGCACCGTATTCTTCAAGTTTTTTAACTACTTGAGCTACTGTACTTTGTTTTTGACCAATTGCAACATAAATACAAATAACATCTTTACCTTTTTGACTAATGATAGTATCGATTGCTACAGTTGTTTTACCTGTTTGTCTATCACCGATAATTAACTCTCTTTGTCCTCTACCAATTGGAACTAAAGCATCAATTGCTTTAATGCCTGTGTGTAGTGGCTCATGAACGCTTTTTCTAGCCATAATACCTTTTGCTTTTTCTTCCACAAAGCGATATTCACTTGCCTCAATCACGCCTTTAGCATCAATTGGCTCACCCAAAGCATTTACAACACGTCCTATCAACGCATCGCCCACCGGAACTTTTAGAAGTTTTTTTAGTCTTTTTACAGAACTTCCTTCTTTAAGACCAAGACCTTTTCCTAAGATAACAATACCAACGCTTGATTCTTCAAGGTTAAGCACCATTCCTTTTTCGCCATTTTCAAATTCAACCATCTCTCCAGCCATGGCATTCTTAAGACCATAAACCTTAGCAACACCATCAGCAACTGAAATAATTTTACCTGTTTCTTCTATTTCAAGATTAAAGTCAAATTTTTCAATTCTTTCTTTTATAATAGAACTAATTTCATCTGCTTTAAATTTCATCAAATCTCCTTAAATTGCTTTTAATATATATTCATTCATTTTAGCTTTTAAGCTTTGCATTGAAAATGAAATTTCATAACCAAGACCATCTAAGCTAATCTTCACACTGTCATTATCACTTATTTTACTATCTAATCTAATGTTTGCATTAAACTTAGTACTAAGTTTTTCTTCTAAATTTTTAATTTCTTCTGCACTTAATTGTTCTTTTGAATAAACTTGCCCTAAGAATGTATTTTCCTTTAATGCTTTTTGCTCACTCAATTCTTTAGTAATTTCTGGGATCAACATTTCCCTTTTATTATCTACGATTAAATTTATAAAATTTTTAAAAGCATCACTTGGATTATCTAATAAAGAAAGTATAAACTCTAGTTTTTTTCCTTGTTTTATCTCATAAGAATTTAAAACATCTATAAATTTATTAGATGCAAAAGCTGAACTTAACTCTAATAAATTAGAATAAAAATCTTCAAAATCATTTCTTTCTAATATCGCCTTTGCATAAGTTTTTGCAATCACACTTTCCATCAAGACACCTTTTTCATCATGATATTTAGAATTTCTTTTTGCTGAAGTTGTAAATTTTGATCTTCAAAAATCTCTTCTAAAACCGCTTGCACAACTTCTTTTTCCATTCTTCTTATTTCGTATTCTTTATGTTCTTCATAAGTTTTTTCTAAAGCCTTAATTTCCATTTTTGTTTCAGCTTCTATTTTATCTGTGATAATTTCTGCCTCTTTTTTTGCAAGAGCAACCGCATTAACAGCTTCTTGTTTAGCTAAGTCTAGTTTTTTCATCATTTCTAATTTATGATTTTTACTCGCGATAAGCTTTTCTTGAATTTCATTCATTCTAGAAGCAATTTTTGCAATTCTTCCGTTGTAAAAATTTTTCAAAGGAGTTGCAATAAAATAATATAAAATAGCAGCAAATAAAACAAAATTAACCGCTCTTGGAATAATATCGTATTCACCACTTCCATTACCTGCTGCAAAAGCATAAAAAGGAAGTACCGACAATAATGTAATTTTTTTTAACATTTATCTTCCTTAAATTTTACTCAAGCTATCTTTAAAGCTTTGTTTAAATTCTGGCATTTTTGAACGCATTTCTTCTTTTAACTCTTTTTCTTTTTCTCTTAGGCTTTTAAGAAAAACAAGCATTTGATCTTCTAATTCTCTTTTTCTTGTTGATAATTCTTTTTCTTGTTTTAATTTAGCTTCTTCTATTGCTTTTGACTTAATTTGATTAATTTCATCTCTTGTTTGGATATGAATTTTTTCTAATTCACTTTCTACATTTGAAACATCATCAGAATTTTTTTTCATTTTTTCTTCATCATTTTTTATAGTTAAATCCCTAGAATCCATAAATTTAATCAAAGGTTTATAGAGCATAGAATTTAAAATCGCTATCATAAGCAAAAAAATGACACCAGTGGCTATCATGATGGAAAAGTGTACATCATTAAACATTAATACTCCTAAATAAATCTAAATAAAACGCGAAATTATAGCAAAACATACCTAAAAACATATTTAATTTAATGTCTTTAGAAATTCCCTAACCTCATCTTCATTTTCAAAATTTATAGTAATTTTTAAATCTTTTGCATTTACTTTTAAGCCTAAAGATTCGATTTTTTCTTTTAAATTTATTATAGATTGATATTGTTTATTTGAAATTGTGTTTTTTTCTAATTGATTTGTATTTTTAAAATTTTTAATTAATTTTTCAGTATCTCTTACATTAAGTTTTTGTCCTATGATAGTATCAACTATCATTTTTTCTTCTTCTTTTTCAAGCCCCACTAAAACCTTTGCATGACCTTGTGAAATTTTACCTTCTATAATGAAATTTTGAGTTTGCTCATTTAAATTTAAAAGTCTTAAGGTATTAGCAATTTGAGGTCTTGATTTATGGATAAGATCTGCTAATTTTTCTTGAGTAATATCATGAATTTCTAGTAATTCTTTATAAGAATGTGCTAATTCTATAGGGTTTAAATTTTCTCTTTGAATATTTTCTATTAAGGCAAGCTCACGTAATTTTATATCATCTACATTTAAAACTACAGCTTTAATCTGTTCTTTTTCTAAAAGCTTACATGCTCTAAATCTTCTCTCACCTGCTATTAAAATATAATCAAATTCATCTTTTTTAAAGACCACAACAGGTTGAATCAAACCATATTCTTTAATAGAACCTGCAAGTTCTTCTAAGGCTTGGGTGTCAAAATTTTTTCTTGGCTGATAAGGATTTGGGCTAATTAAATCTATATCAATTTCTTCTATTCTGCCTTCATTAGAGCCTAATTCTTTTTCATAAACCTCATCAATATCAGCCAAAATACTACTTAAACCTCTTCCTAATGCACTTTTTTTTGCCATTTTTTATCCTAATATAGAATGTGCTAAATTTTGATATGCCACCGAACCTGGAGATTTTATATCATAAAGTATAATAGGTTTTCCATAACTTGGACTTTCAGCAAGTTTTACATTTCTTGGTATGATGATAAAATCATCTTCATTATCACCTGTTCTAAATAGCTTTTGCTTGAAATTTTGCTTTAAATCCTCCACAGTATCTTTTGAAAGATTATTTTGTGAGCTATACATAGTCGGTAAAAAACCTTTTATTTTTAACTTTGGATTGATAGTTTTTTTCACAAATTTAATAGTGTTTAAAACCATCGCAACACCCTCAAGTGCATAAAACTCACATTGTATAGGGATAATAACGCTATCACTTGCTGCAAAAGCATTTACTGTAATGCTTCCAAGTGCAGGAGGTGAGTCAATGATAATAAAATCATAATCTTTAGCAATTTCTTTGATTTTTTCCCTTAAAATCGTTCTATATTCTCCGCTTTCTTTTACTACTTCTTGCTCAATTCCAACCAAAGAAATATTTGATGGAGCTAAGTATAATTGTGGAAGCTCAGTTTTTAAAATAATCTCAGAAAGTTTTTTCCTACCTATAAAAACATGGTAAATATTATATTCATAATTACTTCTATTAAAACCAAGTCCTGTTGTAGCATTAGCTTGTGGATCAATATCTATCAAAAGAACCTTTTTTTCAGCTACCGCCAAAGAAGCCGCTAGATTAATAGCGGTAGTAGTTTTACCCACTCCGCCTTTTTGATTTGCAATAGTTATTATCTCACTCATCTTAAACTATATATCCTTTTATTATCTAACAATATAGAACCATCTTTATACAACAAAGCATCTTTTAAAGATAAAATCTTACCTTCATTATGTATAAAAAAATTTCTTGATTTTTCAAATTCTAGCATATACTTGCTAAAAATATTCTTCCATAAATTTTTCTCATCTACATAAGAAAAATACTCATTTAAAAGTTTTGCTATATCTACTTCTATGTCTAAAATTTCAGCATTAAATGGGGCATATTTAAGATTAATCCCCATTCCTACAACCAAAAAATCATTGATTTTAGAACTCATCAGGCCACCTATTTTTTTATCTTCTATATAAAAATCATTAGGCCATTTAATCCATACTTTTGAATTTTGTCTTTGCAATACTTCTTTCATTAAAAACGCAAAGTATATACTAGCAGAAGCCAAAGGAAGATCTTGTGCTAATTCTTGAGTTTTTATGCAAAAAGATACATGTAAATTTCCTTGCTTGCTTTGCCAAGTATTATCTCTACTACCTATACCAGCACTTTGAATAAAAGCACAAATGGCTGTATTGCTAGTAATTTCTCCACTGCGAATTTTATCACTTAAATAAACTTGAGTTGATTCAAGTTCATCAAAATAAACTATCTCCAAGTTTTAACCTTTTTCCATTTAAATAAGTCTTAGCATCTAAAGCTTTTTTTCCACTTTCTTGTAAAGTTTTAATCCTCAAAACACCTTTTTTACATGAAAGCAAAAAGCTTTCCTTTTCTACTTGTAAAATCACACCTGATTTTTGAGTTTTTTCACTATCAATTAGCTCTATGTCTAAAAATTTCATACCATTTTCTAAAAAAATTCCAGGCCAAGGTGTAAAAGCTAGAAATTTTTGATAAATTTCACTTGCATTATCTAAAGCAATCAAGCCATCTTCTTTTTTAATTTTTTTACAATGTGTAACTAAATTTTCATCTTGCTTTTTTGGGATAATTTTTTCAAAATTCAAAAGTGTAGAAATAGTAAGCTTAGCAGCTAAATTTGAAAGCATGGTAAAAACTTCAACTGAATTTTTACCTGCGATATCACATTCTATGTTTTCTAAAATAGCACCACTATCAAGCCCTTCTTCCATAAGCATAGTGCAAACCCCGCTTATTTTATCCCCATTTAAAATAGCGCTTTGTATAGGTGAAGCACCACGATATTTAGGAAGCAAGGAAGCGTGCAAATTGACGCAAGGAGCAATATCTAAAATTTCTTTTGGTAAAATCTTCCCATAAGCAGCAACAACTATAAAATCAGGTTTTAAACTTTTTATTTCATTGATTATATTTTCATCTTTTAAGCTTTTTGGAGTGAAAATTTCTATATTTAAATTATTTTCTAAAACAAATTTTTTAGTATCACTTGAAGTTAAAATTTGTTTTCTTCCCACAGGTTTATCAGGCTGGGTAAATAAAGCTTGGACATTAAACCCTTTATCAACAAGCTCTTTTAAAATACATGTTGCATAAGAGGGAGTTCCCATAAAAATGATATTTTTCATAATGCCACTATCCTTTTTTGATAAGTTTTTATAGCTTTTTGATATGAAAGCTCAAGATAATCTTTAAAAATTTCAAAATTTTTTCTTGAAGGATTGTTAATACAAATATATCCCATATAAGCATAAATTGGATGAGGCATGATAAGATCAAGCATAGAAAAATCATAATTTAAACCAACAACCTCACCCTTTAAAGCTTTTTTAGGTTTTTGACCAAAAAGATTTTGGTAATCTTGATCACAAAGAGAGCAACTTAGACGAAATACACCTTCTCTATTTAAATTCGAAGCTTTATCATTTATACCATCATTTTCTTTAATAGTGCAAAAATAAACTCCGTTTTTTAAAACCCTATCGGGATTATAAAAAAAGCTATGCTCTTTATAGGTAAATTTATATACCAAGCCTTTAAAATTAGATTTGATATATTCTTGGATAAAATCTATAGTTAAATTTTCACTCATCAAAGATTATTTTGACTTCTAATTTTTTTAACTTCTTCTAAAAGCATAAATTTAAGCTCTTTAAGTCCAGTTTTTTCAAGGCTTGATACTTTAACAAAAAAGCTTTGTGGATTATTTTGACTTTGCAAATAAGCTTTTAATTCATTATAATCATCTTCTATTTTTTGTGCAAATTCCTCACCTAAATTTACACTGTCACTTTTTGAAAGCATTAAGCCAAAATTTCTTGCATAAAGTTTGCTTGAAAATTTTTCTAATTCTTTTCTTAAAATGCAAAATTGCTCTTTTAAACTCATATCTCTTAATGGATCAAGCACAAAAAGCAAAAAAGAAGTCCTTTCTATGTGTCTTAAAAACTCAAGTCCCAAACCCCTGCCATCGCTTGCACCTTCTATAATACCTGGGATATCTGCCATCACAAAAGAATTATAATCATCTACTTCAACCATACCAAGTTTTGGAGTTAAAGTAGTAAATTCATAATTAGCTATTTCAGGTCTTGCATTAGATACTACGCTTATAAGAGTGGATTTTCCTACATTTGGAAAGCCCACAAGTCCAACATCTGCTATGAGTTTTAATTCTAAGCGCACACTTAAGGTTTTTCCTGCCACGCCTGGTTGGGCATAATCTGGGCGTTGATTAGTAGAGTTTTTAAAATGAGTATTACCAAGACCACCTTTACCGCCTTTTAAAAATAATTCTTTTTGGCCTTCTACTAGCATATCAAGCAAAACTTCCCCACTTTGTGCGTCAATTACTTGAGTGCCTTGAGGGACAATCAACTCTAAACTCTCCCCTCTTTTGCCATTTTTGTTGCGGCCTAAGCCTGGCTGGCCATTTTGTGCTTTAAGCTCTTTTTTGCCTTTAAAGTGTGCTAGAGTATGGGTGTTATTATCACATATAAAATACACATCACCACCATTTCCACCATCACCACCATCAGGTCCACCAAGTGGAACATGTTTTTCACGGCGAAAACTTACAGCACCTTTACCACCATTACCCGAACTTAAAACTAATTTTACATTATCTATAAACATACAATCACCAAAGTATAAATTTTTAAAATGATATTATATTTTTTTTAATATATTAAGATTAAAAAGAAGAAAAAGGCTACAAAGTAGCCTTGAAATTATGCAGGATAAACAGAAACTTTTTTTCTATTTTTATCTTTTCTTTCAAATTTTACAAAACCATCAATTAAAGCAAAAATTGTATGATCTTTTCCCATGCCTACGTTATTACCTGCATGAGTTGCTGTTCCTCTTTGGCGAATAATAATGTTACCAGCGCGAACAAATTCTCCACCAAATTTTTTAACACCTAGACGACGACCTATAGAATCACGATTATTCTGAGTTGAACCTTGACCTTTCTTGTGTGCCATTCTTTACTCCTTAAGCTTTAATATCTACTACTCTAACGCGAGTAAATTGTCTTCTAAAACCGCGTTTTAATTTTGAGTCTTTTCTACGTCTTTTTTTATAAATCACAACTTTTTTGTCTTTTCCATGAGCAATCACTTCTAAAACAACTTTTGCACCCGCAACAAACGGCGCACCTACCTTTAATTCTTTATCGCATACAGCAAGAACTTCACTTAATTCTACGCTTGATTTTGCTTCAGCTTCAAAACGATCTAGTTTAAGCTCATCACCTTGGCTTACTCTGTATTGTTTTCCACTGTGTTTTATAATAGCATACATACAGCTATCCTTTCTTAAAATATTTTGGTAGCACCATAAAGCATTATGTATAAAACATAAATTTAAAAAGCTTTAGTGGTTAAAAGTGGTAATTATATCTTGATTTTATATAAAGTAAGCTTAAGACGCAAAAAGCGTCTTAAGATTTAAATTAAAGCTCTGGCTTTGGAGTTTTTTCAGTTGCTTTTGGAAGTTGAGGATAAGTAATGCTTGGTTTTTTACCTGTTAAAGCATGTAAGAAAGTTTCTATAGAAGCTGCTTCTTTGTCAGAAATTTCTATACCAAGTTGCACACTACCCATTTCTTTGATTGCTTCTTGTAAAGACCAAATAGCACCATTGTGGAAATACGGAGCTGTTTCAGCGATATTTCTTAAGGTTGGAGTTTTAACTAAACCATTTGCATCGCCTTTAAAATCTCCTACATTTGCAAATTTATATTTAGCTGCTACTTGGAAAGCCTGCATACTACCACCTAAATTTACTCCTGTATGACAAGCTGTACAGCCTTTATCGATGAAAGTTTTCAAGCCTTCTTTTTCTTTTTTACTTAATGCTTTTGTATCACCTTCTAAGAATTTGTCAAATTTAGATGGAGTTAAAAGTGTTCTTTCGAATGTAGCAATAGCATCTGCGATATTGTCAAAAGTCACTCCACTACTTCCATAAACTTTTTTAAATTCTTTTACATATTCTGGCATAGAAGAAATTTTTTCAACAGCTAGTTTTGCTGGGGTTGCCATTTCAGGTTCTGCTTCGATTGGCCCTTTTGCTTGATCTGCTAAAGTACCTGCTCTACCATCCCAAAATTGAGTTGAATTTAAAACAGAGTTATAAACTGTTGGTGAATTTAAATGATGAGGATTAGCTGTCCATTTGTGTCCTACAGCAGCTGCTATACCATCAGCACCACCCATACCTAAGTTGTGACAGGTATTACAAGAAATCAAACCACTTTTAGAAAGTCTTGGTTCAAAATACAATTTTTTACCAAGATTAGCTTTTTCTTTAGAGAATTTGCTAGCCTTAACTCCCATTTCTTTTAATAGTTTTTCAACACCTGCTTGATCCTTTGGCAAAGGTGCTAAACCTGCAGCTTTTGCTTCATCTAGCAAAGCTCTATCATTAGCAAAAGCAGTTGATGCAACTAATAATGATGATGCAACTAATAATGAAATTTTTTTCATTATCCACTCCTAAATAAGATAAAATAAAGCCTATTTAAAATAAACTTATTGAAAATATATCTATAATTTTCTTTAAACAAAATAAAAAATTTCTATTTAACAATAAAAATTATTATAGGATAAATTATCTCTTAAATATTTATTTCAGGGTTTTTTGCTATCATTTTATAAAGTTTTATAAAATCAGGATAAAAAGTAAATGGAAAATTTAATAATCTATCTTTTAGCTTATCTTATAGGTGCTATACCATTTGGACTTTTACTAGCTCAAATTTTTGCCAAAACAAATATCAAAAATGCAGGTAGTAAAAGCATAGGTGCTACCAATGTTTTAAGAGTAGTAAAAGAAAGCAATCCTAAGCTTGCCAAAACACTTGCTATTGCGACTATTATTTTAGATGCGTTTAAAGGGATTATACCTATATTAGTTGCAAAAATTTTAGGCTATGATGAAAATATCTTATGGACTATGGCGGTTTTAGCGGTATTTGGCCATTGTTTTTCTCCTTATTTAAAATTTGAAGGTGGCAAAGGAGTAGCTACTGGAGCTGGAGTTTTAGCAGTATTTTTACCTTTTGAAATTATATCTGCGGTTTTGGCTTGGTTTATCATAGGTAAGGTATTTAAAATTTCAAGTTTAGCTTCACTTGGAGCCTTGACTGTTTTAATCATAACTTCTTTTATATTTCATTATGATATGCCTGTGATTAATACCCATGCACCGATATTTATTATCGCTTTTATAGTTATTTATAAACATATACCAAATATTTTAAGATTAATCGGAAAACAAGAATGCAAAGTCATATAAAAGTTAGCTTAGAATTTAAATGCATTATAGGACTTTTGGATTTTGAAAGAATTCAAGAGCAAAAAGTCTTAATAGAACTAGAAGCTAAAAGTAAAAAATTTTTAGATTATGCAAAATTATGCGCTAGAATAGAAAAAATCTATAAAAAGAAAAAATTTAAAACCATAGAAAAATCTTTAAAATATATATGCAAAGATATCAAAAAGCACCATAAAAAACTTCAATTTATACATATTACTTGTTATAAACCTGATATTATTAAAAATGCACGTGTTGGAGCTAGTTTAAGCAAAAAATATTAAAAATTTTTTAAAGAATTTTGAATATTTGCTTAATTTGTGTTATACTTTTGCACTAAAACTATCTTCAAAGGAATAAAATGCGTATTTTAGTTGTAGAAGATGAAGCATCACTTAACAAAACCTTATCAAACACCTTGAACGAATTTGGTTACCAAAGTGATACTTCAGAAAATTTTAAAGACGCTGAGTATTTTATAGGTATTAGACACTATGATTTAGTATTATCAAATTGGACTATAGGCAATAACGACGCAAGTGATTTGATCAATGCTATCAAACAAAAATCTCCAAGAACTGCTATAGTTACAATATGCTCAAAAGCAGATAAAGAAAATGAAATTAAAGCTTTAAAAGCTGGAGCAGATGATTACATAAAAAAACCTTTGGATTTTGAAATTTTAATGGCAAGAATTGAAGCTAGACTTAGATTTGGTGGAACTAATGTGATTAAAATTGATGATTTAGTGATTGATCCTGATGAAGAAAAAATCACTTATCAAGGAAAAGATATAGAGTTAAAAGGAAAGCCTTTTGAGGTTTTAACTCACCTTGCTAGACATTCTGATCAAATCGTATCAAAAGAACAACTTTTAGATGCTATTTGGGAAGAACCTGAACTTGTAACTCCAAATGTTATAGAAGTTGCAATCAATCAAATAAGACAAAAAATGGATAAACCACTTAATATCTCTACTATAGAAACTGTACGTCGCAGAGGATATCGCTTTTGTTTTCCTAAAAAAACTAACTAAAAATTTTTAGAATGATTCAATCATTCTAAAAATTAAATTTAATTTTTCTTTCATTTAAATTAGCTATAAGTTTTTATATAGTATAAGTTTGCTTTATTACTCATAAAAGGAAAAGTATGTCACTTTTAATCACTAGAGAATGTATATCCTGTGATGCATGCAGGGAAGAATGTCCAGATGAGGCTATTTATGATAATGATCCAATCTATGTTATAGATCCTGATCTATGCACTGAATGCGTGAATGAATTTTCAGAGCCAGCCTGTATAGTAGCCTGTCCGGTAGATTGTATCATACCTGATCCTGACAATGTAGAAAGCATTGATGAGCTTCGCTTGAAACATAAAAATAAAGATATTTAATGGCTAAAAAAACAGCAGTAATTGACCTTGGTTCTAATTCCGTTCGCATGGTGGTTTTTGAAAGAACCTCAAGATATGGTTTTTTCATTTGTAGCGAACACAAAAAGAAAGTAAGACTTGGAGAAAATGCCTACAACAATAACAAAATCCTCCAAGAAGAAGCTATGCTTAAGGCTGAGAAAGCTTTGGCTTACTTTAAAGAAAAAGCTTTAAAAGAAAAATGTAGAAAAATTATTGCTGTTGGAACTTCTGCATTAAGAGATGCACCGAATGCAAAAGACTTTATTACTAGAATAGCAAAAAATGTAGGTTTAAACATAAAGTGTATTAATGGGAAAACCGAATCATTTTTAGGTGGTCTTGCTGCGCTAAATTTGTTATCAAATATTCAAAATGCCACCACTATAGATATAGGTGGAGGATCAACTGAGCTTTGTTTGATTAAAGAAGGTAAAATTATAGATTGTATTTCACTTGATCTAGGAACCGTAAGATTAAAAGAAATCTTTTATGACACCAAAAGATTAAATGTCCTAGATCAGTTTATACAAGAAGCACTAATGCAAGTACCAAAACGCTTTCAAAATGACAATATTATTGCCATAGGAGGGAGTTTAAGAGCACTGTCAAATTCTATAATGAAAAAAAACTCTTATCCATTAAAAATGATTCACAATTTTAGCTATAGTTTTGAGAAAGAAAAAAACCACATAGAAAAAATTCAAAATGCTAAAAATTTAGTTGATTTTAATATCAAAAAAGATCGCTTTGATACTATAAAAGAAGGTTGTGTAATCTTTTTAGCCTTAGCAAAAAATCTAAAAGCTAAAAACATCATCACCTCAGCAGTGGGCGTAAGAGAGGGTGTGTTTTTATCCAATCTTTTTCAAAAATACACCAAGATAAAAAATGACACCACTGATTTTTCAAAATTTAACGCTAAATTTCCACCTAATTTTAATCCAAGTTTAAAATCTTTACAAGATCGTTTTAATATAGATTATAGCGATAAAAGTGCGTATTTTGCAAATAAATTATTTGATACACTTTTGCCTATTCATAAAGTTGATATTAACTTTAAAAAAGATCTTTTAAATGCTGCCAAATTAGCTCACATAGGCGAAAGGATTAATTTTTATTTTGCTAATGAGCATAGTGCTTATATGGCTTTAAATGGTTTACATTTTGGCTTTTCACACAAAGAAATTTTACTTATCTCTACCCTTTTAAAGGCCAATGGTAAAAAAATCAATCCATTTGCCATTGAACATATCAAAGAACTATTGCCAAACAATCATATATTAACTTGGCTTAATTTCATTCTTGCATTAGCAAAAAAATTAGCAAAAGATACTGATATAAATCTTGATTTTATGCTAAAAAACCACACTTTATATATTTACTCAGATAAAAAGCAAATTTATTTTTCAAAAGAAGAGATTAAAAAGATTTCAAAGCCAAAGCTTATCATTTTAGCTTTTAATCAAAAAAATTAATTATTTTGCTTTAAAAGTAAATTTTGCAATCTTTGTTTATTTTCTTCAAAGTAAGAGTCAAAATCTTTTTCTTTTGGTTTTTGGGGTGTTTTATTTTGCTCTTCGTTTTTTGTCAAAGCTTCACTCGTTTCTAATACCACATTAGAATTTCCTATAATCATAGTATAGCGTTTTAAGTCATACTCAAAAACTACAAGTTGATTATGTCTATCAAGCGGTCTTTGAAAAATCAAAGTAAAATTTCTATCTAAAGGATGTTTTTGCCTTAAATACATTTTTAAAAACCAAAGTCCAATAAGCAAAAGTATCAAAACACTTACAACTAAAATATAATTTGTAAAATCATACTCTTGCATTTTTATCTCCTCATTTTTTTCATTTAAGCTTTTTTTGGTAGTTAAATTTGTACCCTCTTTTTGTGCACGTAGTCTTAAACCATACTCGCCAATTGCATCTGCATTAATTTGTATCTTATCGCCAGTACTTAAAGCTATGAAAGTTTTTTTACCTTCTGAAAAGATTTTTATTTTTTTAATAATATTAGAATTTAATGTCTTATCTTCTTCTTTAACACTTTGAGCATTTAAAGTAAAAATGATAATATTATCTTTTCTCTTTTGGCTAATACCTTCTTTATAAGGAACATCAAATGAAAAAGTAATATCCACCCTATCTTCTCTTGGATAGATATTATAATCAAGAATTTTTGCCCCAAAAAGAGGCAAAGCAAGTAGTAAAATCCAAATAAATTTCATTGCAATTCTTTTTTAAAATACTGCAACACTGATTTTGAATCTAAAATCTCATTAATTCTTATGGCAAGGTTTTTTTCATACACCATTACCTCACCTTTGCCAAAAATTCTTTTATTTAAGTAAAGCTCCACACTCTCACCTGCTGGCTTTTCAAGATCTATCACAGAACCAACTTCTAATTTTAAAAGATCTCTCACACTCATATTAGTTGTGCCAAGCTCACTAACAAAATCAACACTAATATCTAAAATATCTTCATAAGATTGCAATAATCCTAAATGATCTTCTATCATAATTTTTTATAACCTATTCTAAAACGAGCATTTTTCATCTCATAGGTAAATTTTTCTTTGAGCTTGATTTTTGAAAATCCATCAATACGCCCTAAATACTCAGGAACCCCTAAACGGTATTCATCTTTTCCATTGGTATCATTAAGTAATTTTTTAGCATAACCTATGATTTGATTAGCTACTTCTTTTACTAGATCTGCCAAACCATCTTCTTTTAATTCTTCATGCAATAAAAACAACGCAATTTCATTTAAAGCTTTTTTTTGAAAAAATAAATAAAAGCTATATTCCTCATCTTTAAAATATAAAGGTATAGAAGCTCCATAAAGCTCACCTCTGATTACACTTGTTGGTGCAATTTTAAGTTTTAAAATGTGTTCACAAAAATGATAAATCGAATATTCAAGTGTTTTAGTCATAGCTTTTTCCTTAGATAACTTAATTAAATTTATTTTACTAAATAAACCTTTAATCATAATTAATAATTAAAATATAAAATATAGTAAATTTTTATTTAAATTAAAAAAAGGTTTTTAATGTTTATAGAAAATTTCAATTTAAATGAAAAAGTTTTCATCATTGCCGAGCTTTCAGCCAACCACGCAAACAGCCTTGAAGTGGCTTTAAAAACCATACAAGCAGCTAAAAAAGCAGGAGCTGATGCCATAAAAATTCAAACCTACACCCCAGATAGCTTAACACTAAATTCAAACAAAAAAGACTTTATCATCGAAGGTGGTTTGTGGCATGGACGCAAACTATACGAATTATACGAAGAAGCTAAAACGCCTTATGAGTGGCATGAGAAACTTTTTGAATGCGCCAAAAACGAAGGACTAATCTGCTTTTCTAGTCCTTTCTCCAAAGAGGATGTGAATTTTTTAAGACAATTTAATCCACCAGCTTATAAAATCGCTTCTTTTGAAGTAAATGATTATGATTTTGTGCGTTATGTGGCAAAAGAAAATAAACCTACTTTGATTTCTACGGGCATAGCTTATGAAGAAGAACTTGAAATGGTTGTTAAAATTTTCCAAGAAGAAAACAATTCGAATTTGATTTTGCTTAAATGCACTTCGGCTTATCCTTCACAAATTTGTGATTTAAATCTAAATGCCATTAAAACTTTACAAGAAAAATTTAAAACCATAGTAGGCTTAAGCGATCATAGTGAAGGCTTTTTAGCACCTACTTTAGCAGTAGCTCTTGGCGCAAGAGTGATAGAAAAGCATTTTATATTAGATAAAACTTTAAATAGTGCTGATGCTAAATTTAGTCTTGATTTTGACGAGTTTAAGCAAATGTGTTCTATGGTGCGTTTAAGCGAGCAAGCGCTAGGTAAAGCTAGCCTAACAATAGATGAAAAAACCTTAAAAAATCGCCATTTTGCAAGAAGCTTATACGCTAGTAAAGACATTAAAAAAGGTGAAATTTTTACACAAGAAAATGTAAAAAGCGTAAGACCAAGTCTAGGTTTACATCCTAAATTTTTACCTATCATACTTGGTAAAAAAGCAAGTTGTGATATAGAATTTGGGCAAGCGTTAAAAAAAGAAGATTTTTTGGAGTGATTATGCAAAAAAATATTTTTAATAAAAATTTAGAAGCTCTAGCTGATAAAAATTTAAAAGAGAAATTAGCAAATTTTAAGCGAAATAATTTTGAAACAAAACAAGGATCTGATCCTTTAGATGTTAATTTTATTCACCAAAAAGAAAGATATGTGTTATATAACAATACACTTAGTGAATTAAATGAGAAATTAGACTTATATAATGACAAATATTTATTATACCCAGTGCTATATTTTTTTGGTTTTGGTAACGGAATTTTATATAAAGTGCTTTTACAGAACAAAAATAGACAAAAAATCGTAGTTTTTGAAAAAGAAATAGAATTTATTTATCTGAGTTTTCATTTTTTAGATTTTAGCGAAGAATTAAAAGACTTCCGGCTAATTATTTTAGATGTAAACAATATAAATTATACACATTTTCAAATTTTATGCAATAGCTCACCGTTTTTTAATTTCTTAAGAACTTATTTTTTAGATATCCATTGTGATTATTATGAAAAATTTCACAATGATATTTTAAAAACAAACGAAACTATGCAAACTTATATAAAAAATTCTATTTTAAAATTTGGAAATTCTTCAAAAGATGCTTTAAAAGGTATAGAAAATTTTATTTACAACCTACCTGATCTTTTTTTAAATTATTCCTTTAAAGAATTATTATCAAAACGAAAAAGTACTTATCAAAATGCTATTATAGTTTCAACAGGCCCTTCTTTAATCAAACAACTTCCTCTGCTTAAAAAATATACAAACAAAGCAACTATTTTTTGTGCTGATAGTGCTTATCCTATACTAGCAAAACATGATATAAAACCTGATTATGTTTTATCTTTGGAAAGAATAGAAAAAACAAGTGAATTTTTTAATAACAATTTTGGTGATTTTGATAAAAATATTTTATTTATCTTAACCGAAATTGTATATAAAAATACTCCCAAATATCTAAAAGAAAACAATAGAGAGTTCATCTTTATACAAAAAATAGGGGATTTCAGCAAGCTTTTTCATTTAAAAGATTTGGGTAGTTTAATAAATACTCCAAGCGTAGCAAATATGGCTTATTTCATAGCATCTTGTTTGAAACATAAAAACATCATTTTAATAGGACAAGATTTAGCTTATTCTGATGATGGATTTTCACATCCTCAAGATTATCATTATAAGGCAGACTGCGAAAGTCATTATGATCGTATTCAAACCCTAGGCTATGGTGGACAAAACATGGTTAAAACACACGAAATATGGATGGTATTTAAGCATTATCTAGAAGAAGCTATTGCTAAAAATAATAAACAAAATATCCAAACCTATAATGCCACAGAAGGCGGGGCAAGGATAGAAGGAACCATAGAAAAACCTTTTAAAGAGCTTTGCGAAACTTTATTTGAAAACACTACACCAAAATCATTTATACAACTTGACAAAATCGCCCAGAGTAAAAAAAACGAACTCATGCTTAAATCGTTTTATAAAACACAACAAGCCATTAAACTTTGTGAATTTTTACACAAAGAAAATTTATACATACTCAATCGTATTTATTTTTTAATGGGCGATGAAAAAAATTTTATTGATTTAATACAAGAAATAGAAAATCACAAAGCAAAACTTACTAGAGTAAGTGTTTTAAAAGAATTAACTAGCGCCATTAGTATTCAGTTTGAACTCAATTTAGCAAGAATTCAAGTACTTAATCCTAAAACACAAGAAGATAGTTTTAACAAAATGCTTCTTTGGATAAAAGAATGCTTAGCTTTTATTGAAATTATTAATGAGCATATTGTTGCATTAAAAGTAACTTTAGAAACAAATATATTAAATTTAGAAAATTTTCTAATTGAAAATAATTTTAAAAAATATATTCAAAAAATAAAAGCAGCAAAATTACAAAACCACTATTTGATATAAGCATATTCAACATTGTTATAATGTAATTTTGTTATAATTAAAATAAAAACGGATACCTATGAACAAAGAATTATTTTTAAAAAACACCCAAGCTCTTTTTGAAGTTGATCAAATATTAGCTTACGAATTAAGAAAGATAACCAATACTCAAAGATTTCAGCTTATAGAAAACAAAATTTTTGATACACAAAATCAAGTTTTTTTAGATGATAATCATTCTTTTGATTATGAAAAATTTGAATTATATCCAGTGTTGTTTTTTTATGGTTTTGGCGATGGAAAATTTTTTATAGAGCTTTTAAAAAATCAACACTTAAAACATATCATAGTTTTTGAAGAAGAATTAGAAATTTTATACTTAGCTTTTCATATGATTGATTTTACTACACTTCTTAGAAAAGAAAAACTTATTTTATTTTTTACACCAAATGTCAACACCGCTCAACTTAAAGTTTTATTTGATTATCCACAAATTAAATATACATTAAAAATTTTCAATTTTCATTTTTATAATGAATTTTACACCAATTTTTACATGCCAAATGCACAAAATGTGATGCAAATTTTATTAAATTTAGTTAAGACTTTAATGCTTACTCGTGGCAATGACCCAAAAGATGCCTTAATAGGAATAAAACATAATATTATAAACTTAGAAAAAATAATCACTCATGTACCTTTTAAGAATTTAATAAAAGATAGAAAAACAAAAGCAAAAAATGCCATTATAGTTTCAACAGGCCCTTCCTTGATGAAACAACTTCCACTTTTAAAAAAATACCAAGAAAATGCTGTAATTTTTAGTGCCGATAGCTCTTATGTTATCTTAGCTAAAGAAGGAATCAAGCCTGATTATGTTTTTTCACTAGAAAGAGAAGAAATGACTAGTGAATTTTTTAATAATGATTTTGGTGACTTTGATAAAGGTATTTTATTTATCATTGCTTCTTTAACTCATCCTAAAACCATAGAATATTTAGAAAAAAACAATAGAAATTATATGCTTGTTTTAAGGCCTTTGTTTTTTGAAAGCAAACTTGGCTTAAATGAATACGGCTTTTTAGGAAATGGCATGAGTGTGGCTAATATGGCTTATGAGTTAGCTGGTGCTTTAAGATTTGAAAATATTATTTTAATAGGACAAGATTTAGCTTATAGCGATGATGGTAAATCACATCCAAAAGAACATTTATATGGCGATCAAGGAGATGAAGAAATTGTTTATAAAACAATCTGCGCTTATGGAGGCAATGGAGAGGTAAAAACTCAACTTACATGGTATTTATTTTTAAAAAGTTTTGAAAAAGACATAGCTCTAGCTAGAGATATATTAAAAATCAAAACTTACAATGCCACAGAAGGTGGAGCGAGGATAGAAGGAACCATTGAAAAGCCTTTTAAAGAAATTTGTGAAGAGTTTTTAAAAGAAAAAATTGAAAAAAATATCATTCTAACAAAAGCAAAAAATCCACAAAAAAAATTAAAACAATGTAAAGAAAAACTCAACAAACAAATAAAACAAAGTGAAATTTTTATCAATGAATGTAAAAAAGCTATCAAAGAAAAAAATTTAGAAAAATTAGAAAAATTGAGATTAAAACTGTCAAAAAGTGATTTTTTCTCAGATATTTTACAAGCTAGATTTTTTCAAAATGAATGCGAAGTTTTAAAATATAAGGTTGAAAAAGAAAAAAATGTGGAGTTATTTTTAATGCAACAAATTGATTTTTTTGAAGAAATCATCTTGTATTTAGAAAAACACAATGAAACAATAAAAGAAAATCTCAAAAGCTAAATAAGCGCATAGTTGTTATAAATAATAATTTTTAATGTTTTAGTGTTAAATAAAATTTTTATAAAAAATGACGATTTTATTTCGATAAATAATAAGGATACACCAATGAAAACAGAAATTTTTAAAAAAAATATTAAAGCTTTAAAACATACCGAATACCAAACCTTAAAAAGAAAACTAAGTAGATTAAAAGAAGCAAAAGACTATATTTATGTTTTTGATAAAGATCCTTTAAATTGTAATATATGCTATAAGAATTTAAAAAATATCTATAAAGATCCTTTGAAAGAACTTCAGGAAAAACTTGAGTATTTTAACAAAAACTATGCGCGTTATCCTTATTTATTTTTTTATGGTTTAGGAAATGGAATTTTTTATAAAAGTTTACTTGCTAATAAAGAACATAAAAAAATTATAGTTTATGAAAAAGATCTAGAACTTATATTTTTGATATTTAATATGATAGATTTTTCCAAAGAATTATCAGAAAATAGATTTGTTTTAATTCATATCAAAGAAATGAACTATACAAAAGCTGACACTATATGCTCTTTTTTAAATCTTTTTTTAAAAACTTATGATTTACATATTCACTCTTCTTTTTATGAGGATCAAAAGAAAGAAATTAAATATATTAGTGATTTAAATTATAAAGTTATAAAAAATATCGCTCTAAGAAGAGGAAATGACCCAATTGATGCTATGCAAGGTATTGAGCAATTTGTATTAAATTTACCCAAAATGCTTACCCATCCAAGTTTTACAGAATTAAAGAAAAAAAGAACCAATAAAAGTCAAAATGCTATTTTAGTAGCCACCGGACCTTCTTTAAAAAAACAACTTCCTTTACTTAAAAAATACGCAAACAAAGCTACTATATTTTGTGCTGATAGTGCTTATCCTATATTAGCAAAAGCAGGTATAAAACCTGATTATGTTTGTATGCTTGAAAGAGATGATTTTGTATCAAAATGTTTTGATAATGATTTTGGTGATTTTGATAAGGATATTACTTTTATATTAGTATCTTTGGTATATAAAGACAGTATAAATTTTTTAGAAAAAAACAATAGAAAATATATTTTAGTTTCAAGATCTTTACCATTTGCTTATTCCGTAGGCTTACATAATTTTGGCTATATAAGCGGAGGTATGAGTGTAGCACATTTAAATTATGAATTAGCGCTCTTACTCGGACATAAAAATATCATTTTAATAGGCCAAGATTTAGCGTATGGTAATGATGGGAAATCCCATAGTGAAGGATTTTTGTATAGTGATTATCATGAGGGAGAATTTGAAAGAGATAAGGATAAATTTAAAATTTTAGCTTATGGTGGAAAAGGATATGTTCAAAGCTCAGAAATTTGGGTTTTATTTAAACAAGTTTTTGAAAGCTTAATACACAAGCAAACAAAAGCAAAAATTTATAATGCCACAGAGGGTGGAGCTAGAATAGAAGGAACTATAGAAAAACCTTTTAAAGAACTGTGCAAAACTCTTTTAAAAGAAGAACTAAAAAAACCTTTTCCAAAACTACACAAACTAAAACGCAAAGAAAGCGAAGAGCTTATGTTGCGAGCTTACAAGCAAATCAAGCAAAATATAAAAGCAAGTAGTATTTTCTTAAAAGAATGCAAAAAACTCCATAAAGACTTAAACAATAAAAGCAAAATACGCTATACCCTGCATGAGCTAAATGCAAAAATAGATGAACTCAAAGAAAAGCTAGAAAGCGATAAATACATTTTCTTAAGAGAAGTCATTACTCCTTCTTTATTTCACCTAGAAAGTACTTTTTCAAAAATTTATGTCCATGCAATGCACAATGAAAGTGACAAACAAAACAAATTAGTTGCTTGGATTGAATCGCATAAAACTTGGATAGAAGATATCACTGAACTTATATTAGTTCAAGAAAAAGCTTTAAAAATAGCCATCATGCCTTTGCAAGATATTTTAGAAAAAAGAAAATTAATATAAGGTAAGGAAAATTTTCCTTACCTTTGGATTTATTGTAAAAGTTTTAGAACATTTTGCTGTACAGCATTAGCCTGACTCATAGCATAAGAACCACTTTGAGCTAAGATGTTGTATTTAGAAAAATTCGCACTTTCTGCTGCAAAGTCTACATCTCTAATGGTTGATTCAGCTGATTTAATATTTACTTGAGTTACACTGATATTATTAAGTGTAGCTGTGATTTGATTTTGCACAGCACCGATATCTGCTCTAATAGCATCTAAATTTGCTGTTGCAGTTTCTACTACATCCATTACAGCCATTGCGCCTTTAAGCGTAGTAACACCCGGTGTTTGATCTTTTCCGGCTATTGACGTGTCTAAATTAGCAAATTGACTTGCTCCATCTCCAGCTGCACTAAAACCAAAAGCGATTGAAAATGCCGTTACAAAGGCTAATGCGTCGGTAGAATTATACACTTTAGACATTTCTTTACCACTACCCACAGAATATCCTGTACCAGCACTCATGCCACTACCATCTGATTCCATATAAGTAGAAACAGCTGAGAAGGTAACTATCATTCTACCGCCACCTTTGTAAGCGTTAAAGCCCATAGCATCAGCTACATTAGTATCTATCCTTCCTTTTGATTCTCTTAGTGATACA